>NZ_SPPA01000018.1:0-57148 GCF_004569585.1 Muribacter muris
CCCACACAGATTGTCTGATACATTGTTAAAGAGCAAAAAAGAACGACGCACCGTAATTTTAACTTCTTCACAACAGTGCGTCGTTGTGTGGTGTGCATTATAGAGAAATCCAAAATCAATGCAAGCGCTTTTTGAGAAAAATTTGCAAAAAAATCGAAAAATACTACTAATTAGTGAAAATATAACCAAACCAAACAAAACAAATTCAAGACAAAGCTCAAGCTTTTTTTGAGATTTTTATAAATAAGCTAAGAGCTAATAGCTCTTAGCTTTAGCAAAAAAACATTTAGAAATTTCTGCTCACTTCAAAAAACATTTGACTTTTATCATAGGAATAGATAGGAATATTACTACTTGTCTTTGTATAGTTCCAAGTAATTCTTGGTGTGAAACCAGCATAATGGAATTTCTTATGCCAAAGGGATACACTTGCAGAGTATTCGGTATTATTCTGTTTTTTTCCAAAGAAAGAATCTTGCTTATAATTCCGTTTAGCAATACCTAATGTCGCAGATGTAGTGATCCCCCCCCACCATTCCTGTCCCCAGGTTAAACGTGAACCAATTCGGTTATATGCATTTGTTTTATCTGCTGCGTATTTTTTGGACAAATCCAAAGATAAAGACCAATACTGAGTTGCACTTGGAAAGTACATCAAACCATTACTTAAGAAGTGATTTGCACCATTATATTGAGCACTATAGATTTTTCTGTCGTACTTATCATAACCAAAACTATAGTAACTAGAATACTTAAAGTTTTGATTTAACCAATAACCTAGAGATAATGCACCGCCATAAGTTTCTGAATATGGCTTAAGCGATTGAGATGCACTTGCACCACCTGCATACCAACGCTTTTGAATACTTGGAACAAATGAAATATTCAACCTTGCATCAGAATAACCTACACCAAAGCCAAGGTATCCATTAACCTCATTATAATTTTTGTTATTCCAATAATACTTATTCGAAATATTGGAATCAAAAATTACGTATTTCCCATTAGCTAGACTCCATTGTTTATTTGCGCCAAACCAAGAAGAAATACCTTTTCCCGTTTCTCTTTTTCCAGTCGTAAATGAGCCTGAACCAACAGCCATAGTAGTACCTTCTTTAGCAACATTTGATAGGTTTTTATCATTCAAGAATGTTGCACCGAAAGAAAAATTCCAGTTTTCTTTATTACCTATAGTTTCAATATATTGATCAAATACTTTAATATCTTGAGCAGTAACACCTGGAGATGCTCTTAATTTTTCAAATTGGCTTTTAGCAGCTTCATATTCTTGATTATAAAAGAGTGTTTCCGCTAATTGGTAGCGGATAAAATTATTATGTGGAAAGTTTGCGGATAACGCACGATAGCTTTTAACTGAAAGATTCAAATCATCATCTCTTTGCAAAATAGCTCTTGCCCATTCAATAAGAGATTTATCTGCATTAGGAACATTGTTATAAAGTTTGATATATGTAGGCAAAATCACTTTATTAGGATTAACTAAGGCTTCTAAGAAAAGTTTTTCTAAAATTTCTGGGTGATTAACCAATTCTCTCCCTGTATAGCGAGTAATATTATCTGTCTTTTTAATCTCTTTTGCTTCAGATAATGTTTGCTTTCTTAATAAATCATTCTCTAACGTATCTCTACGAATCGGAGAATTTGTGTTCACTTTTGTTTGATTTGGATCTCTCTCAATTCCTAAGTTTGTTTCCGCTGCTAAAGTCACACTAGAGAGAGTTATACAAGCTACAGCCAATTTTTTCATATCATAATTCCCGATTAGAAAAAAACAGTCCACCGAAGTGGACTGCCTTACACTATTATTTAAGTATTCAACCCTAAATTAACGACCTGTCGCTGTAGAGTTGTTACCATCAGTAGAATCTTGTAAACCTTTAGTCGGAACTTGTGGTCTAACTGCTTCAGGCTGAACTGCAGCTGCACCAAATACAGCACCCCAGCTAGTATCAGCTTCTACAGATTTACTCTTAACCGCACCACCTAATTCCTGTGCGTTTACACCAAATACGTTAGCATTGAAAGTACCTTCCGCACCTTTATGACTAGAAGTTCCTGAAATACCACCATTAGCTGTATTTAATGAACCTTTAAAATCAACTAGGTTATTTTCTACACGTTGAACTGAACCTGCAGCACCGTGTTGCCATACATCGTATAGGTTACCTGTTACATTATTAGTTGCTAAGTCAATATTAGCTTTAACATGAGTACCACTTACCAATGCTTTTTGATAACCCAATGCATTAGGAAGACCATTTGTTGCAGCGAAACTATGATCTAGACCATAAGTTACAGCGTGACCATTATATTCAATGTTACCTGATTTATAGTGGTTTTGTAATGCAGCAACATCTAAAGCATTACGAGCACCTGTGTTACCACGGTAGAAATAGTGATCTTCTGTACCATTTTGACCATAAACACCAAACGAAGCGATACGAGTCTTGTTACCATCAACTACTGGTAAACCGTCACGAAAATCAGCCATTTCACGTTTATCTAATTTAGTTGTTACACGACCATATTGAACTTCATCTAAACGACCTGCACCAACGAAATAATCTTTACCATTAAGACCTCTGACACCATCAAACTCAACATCACCTTTATTTAAGAATGGCGCATTATTTAGGTTTGCATTTGGAACAGAAGTATCAGGCTGTCTCTCTGCTGAGTTACCAGCTAAGAAAGTTTTATTACCATAAACTTCAGCTACACTTGATGCTTGACCTGTAAGGTTTCCATTTTCATCTCTAATATTGAAAACTTCTGCTCTATTGCGTAAACCTTTGCTATCAGCAATTTTTTCATTATGTAATTCTATTTCATCTGTTGAAATATAGTTAAAACGACCATCTTGGTAAACTAATGCAACACCCTTTTGAGTCCCCATGAGCTCAGTTTTAGTTCTTGATGGTCCATTTTCGTGACCTGGACGTAATACATAATCTGCAACATTAGAAATTACAACATCATCAGGATTTACTTTGGTACCATCTGCTTTTGTATAACTACCATCATTTTGCTTTGTTAGAGCATTCCCTTCTCTATCTGCATAATGCTCAATAGTAGAGCCATCATCAGTTAAATGGATATGTTGTAATAAATGAGCCCCATTAACTTGACCATTTAAATTGCCACGGAAATCAAAGTCTTCTAAATAAGCAGCTTGTTGCCCATCTTTAAAATTTCCTGTTGCAACAACAATAGTATCTAAGCTTGGATCAAGAGGAATTGTCATCGCAGTTTGAACTGTTGATGATTTGCTTGAATGTTCAACGCCTTGACCTACATCTAGGTTAGATTCACGTTTCTACTTCAGGTGTTACTTCTGGAGCTGGAGTAGCAGGAGCAGCAGGTGAAGAAGAACCACCGCTGGAAGAACCACAAGCTGATAATACAGCTGCACATACAAGCGTTAAGCTAAATTTAACTAAATTGGAATTTTTCATTTCGAAATACCTTTTAATATTAAAAAGTTTACACATCTAGTTTGAGTCTTTTTTCTCAAGAAATAAAGACTCCCCCTTTTTGTATATAAAAGACGATTAGTCTTTCATATGCATTTATAACAAATATAGTAGAAAAGATCAAACACTTTGTAGAATAAAAATCGGGCAATATCCCATTTTTAATCAAATTTCAAATCTAGCCATACTATAGTAGTAAATAAAAAATTAACGTCTATTTGCTAATTTTGTTTTTGTCAGCTCATAAACCCGCAATTTTGCTATTTCTCGCGCTAATTTTGCTGTCAGGTCTGCGTTGTGCGTTTTCGATAAACTTTCTTCCGCTTTACGTTTTGCAGCAAGAATACGTTGTTCATCTAACTCTTCACCACGGATAGCGGTGTCGGCTAACACGGTAACTACTGTCGGCTGAACTTCCAAGAAACCGCCGGAAACATAGATCAATTCTTCTTTTCCATCCGCAAAAGTAAATTTGACCATCCCCGGCTTTATTGCCGTAAGTAGCGGGGTATGCCCGGCATAAATGCCCAGCTCCCCTTCTACACCTGAAACCCGAACACTTGTTACCTGTCCGTCAAAGATTTTGCGTTCCGCACTGACAACGGTAAGATTAAATTCTGATGCCATTTTGTTCTCCTTTGATTCCTAAAGGCTTAAGGAAACAATTACATCTTATTGGCTCTTTCAACCACTTCGTCAATTGAACCTGCCATATAGAACGCTTGTTCCGGGATATGGTCATATTCACCGGCTAAGATACCTTTGAAGCCACGGATGGTTTCTTTTAACGGTACATATTTACCCGGTGTGCCATTGAATACTTCGGCAACGAAGAACGGCTGTGATAAGAAACGTTCAATTTTACGTGCGCGTGCCACAACGAGTTTATCGTCTTCGGATAATTCATCCATACCTAAAATAGCAATGATATCCTTCAATTCTTTATAACGTTGTAATGTCCCTTGCACGCCACGAGCCACATCATAGTGTTCTTGACCGACAACTAACGGATCAAGCTGACGGGAAGTAGAATCAAGCGGGTCAACCGCCGGATAAATCCCCAATGATGCGATTTGACGGCTTAATACAACCGTTGAATCTAAGTGAGCAAAGGTTGTTGCTGGAGATGGGTCGGTTAAGTCATCCGCTGGTACATAGACCGCTTGAACGGAAGTGATAGACCCCGTTTTTGTTGACGTGATACGTTCTTGAAGTACGCCCATTTCCTCGGCAAGGGTCGGTTGGTAACCTACCGCTGACGGCATACGCCCCAATAATGCGGAAACTTCTGTCCCTGCAAGGGTATAACGATAAATGTTATCCACGAAGAAAAGTACATCACGACCTTCATCACGGAATTTTTCAGCCATTGTCAAACCGGTTAAAGCAACACGCAAACGGTTACCCGGTGGTTCATTCATCTGACCGTACACTAACGATACTTTATCCAATACGTTAGAGTCTTTCATTTCGTGATAGAAGTCATTCCCTTCACGCGTACGCTCACCAACACCCGCAAAAACAGAGTAACCTGAGTGTTCAATCGCAATATTACGGATTAACTCCATCATATTAACGGTTTTACCAACACCCGCTCCACCGAATAAGCCGACTTTCCCCCCTTTTGCAAACGGGCAGATTAAGTCGATAACTTTAATCCCTGTTTCTAAAAGCTCGGTACTGTTTGATTGCTCTTCGTAGCTTGGCGCTGCTCTATGGATAGACCAACGTTCTTCCTCACCGATTGGGCCAGCCTCATCAATCGGTTCACCCAATACATTCATAATACGGCCTAGAGTTTGTGTTCCGACCGGCACTTGAATCGCTTGATTAGTATTTTCGACTTTTAAGCCGCGTTTTAAACCGTCCGATGTACCTAAAGCGATACAACGTACAACACCGCCGCCTAATTGTTGTTGAACTTCAAGGGTTAATCCTGTTTCAACTTTTAATGCATCGTAAACTTTTGGTACTGCATCTTGCGGAAACTCAACATCGATTACCGCACCGATGATTTGTACAATTTTTCCCGTTGCCATTACCGTTCCTCTTTTTACTTAAATTGCCGCAGCGCCTGCAACAATTTCATTTAACTCATTCGTAATACTTGCTTGACGAGCTTTGTTATACACCAACTGTAATTCATTGATCAAATTACCCGCATTATCAGTTGCTGCTTTCATTGCTACCATTCGAGCTGCCTGTTCAGATGCAAGATTATCTACTATTGCTTGATAGACTTGAGATTCAAGATAGCGTACAAGTAAGCTATCCAATAACACTTTAGGATTAGGCTCATAAAGATAATCCCAAGAGCCTTTATTCTCTAAATTATCATTTTCAAGTGCAGGCAATGGCAATAACTGTTCCACCGTAGGTTTTTGCGATATTGTATTGATGAAACGATTATAGACAATATACACTTCATCAATTTCGCCTTCACGGTAACTGTTTATCATACCGTTAATAATGCCGACAAGATCTTCAATCGCCGGTGTATCGCCTAATCCTGTTACTTGAGATTTAATTTCAACACCTACCGACTGAAAAAACGAAACCGCTTTATTTCCAATTAACCCGACTCGAGTACGAATCCCTTTATCTTCCTGCGCCTTCAACTCATTTAAAACGGTTTTAAATAAGTTCACATTCAAGCCACCACATAATCCTCGGTCGGTTGAAACAACCAAATACCCGACTTTTTTTACCTCTCTTGGTGTGAGGAAAGGGTGTTTATAATCAATGCTACCTTTGGCAATATGGCTAATTACCTTACGGATAGATTCCGAATATGGACGGGAAGCCGCCATTCTTTCCTGCGTTTTGCGCATTTTGGAAGCCGCCACCATCTCCATTGCTTTGGTAATTTTCTGTGTATTACGAACACTTGCAATTTTGGTTCTTATCTCTTTAGCACCTGCCATATTATTTCTCCGCTAAAGTAGAATTACCACGCGCTGTTCTTTTTGAAACTATCCAAAATCTCGACTAATTTTGCTTTGATTTCATCATTATAGTCGCCTGATTTGGTTAAATCTTTCATAAAGTCTGCATAATTGGTATTTGCATAATCTAAAAGATTAGCCTCAAATGAACCTACACGTTCGACATCCACATCATCTAAATAACCAAATTCCGCTGCGGCTAACGATAAACCTAATTGTGCAACAGACATTGGAGAGAACTGTTTCTGTTTAAGTAATTCAGTTACTTTTTGACCGTGAGAAAGCTGTTTACGTGTAGCATCATCTAAATCCGATGCAAACTGAGCAAAGGCAGCCAATTCACGATATTGAGCAAGTGCGGTACGAATACCACCCGCTAATTTTTTCACTAATTTGGTTTGTGCGGAACCACCAACACGGGAAACGGAAATCCCCGGGTTTACCGCCGGTCTAATCCCTGCATTGAATAAACCTGACTCTAGGAAGATCTGACCGTCCGTAATCGAAATAACGTTAGTTGGCACGAATGCTGAAACGTCTCCCGCTTGTGTTTCAATAATCGGAAGTGCCGTCAATGAACCGGTTTTCCCTTTTACTTCGCCCTTAGTGAAACGCTCAACATAGTCTGCGTTCACACGGGATGCACGCTCTAACAAACGAGAGTGCAAGTAGAATACATCCCCCGGATAAGCTTCACGACCTGGCGGGCGGCGTAACAATAGTGAAATTTGACGGTAAGCGACCGCTTGTTTAGATAAATCATCATAAACAATCAACGCATCTTCACCACGATCACGGAAATACTCGCCCATTGCACAACCGGAATACGGTGCAAGGTATTGTAATGCTGCCGATTCGGAAGCCGATGCAACAACAACAATCGTATTTTCTAACGCACCGTGTTCTTCCAATTTGCGAACAACATTGGAGATCGTTGATGCTTTCTGACCAATCGCCACATAAATACATTTAATACCGGAATCACGTTGATTGATAATCGCATCAATGGCTAACGCCGTTTTACCTGTTTGGCGATCCCCGATGATCAACTCACGCTGACCACGACCGATTGGTACCATTGAGTCCACCGCTTTATAGCCAGTTTGAACCGGTTGATCGACAGATTGACGATCAATTACTCCCGGCGCAATCACTTCAATTGGCGAGAAACCATCATTTGTGATTTCACCTTTACCATCAATCGGCTGACCAAGCGTATTAACGACACGCCCTAACAAACCACGACCTACCGGTACTTCTAAAATACGACCGGTACATTTAACTTCCATACCTTCCGCTAAATCAGCGTATGGTCCCATTACGACCGCACCGACAGAATCTCTTTCTAAGTTAAGCGCAATCGCATAACGATTGCCGGGTAATGCAATCATTTCCCCTTGCATTACATCGGATAAGCCGTGGATACGAATTACCCCGTCGCTTACCGATACGATTGTCCCAGTGCTCTGTGCTTCGCTAACCACAGTAAACTGAGCAATACGCTTTTTAATCAATTCACTAATTTCTGTAGAATTTAGTTGCATTTTCTATTCCTCTTACAAGCACAGCTCTTGGCTCAAACGGCTTAACTGACCTCGGCTACTGCCGTCAATAACGGTATCGTCATAACGGATAATCACACCGGCAATAAGCGATTTATCTACTTTTGAGATAATACGCACATCACTATTCAGTTTTGTTTGCATTGCTTTTGCAATTTTCGCTTGTTGAGCATCGGTTAATTCTACAGCCGAAGTAACTACAACCTCTTTAACCGATTGATGTTGCGCACACAACTCAACAAAAAGCGAGAAAACCGCAGGTAATGCAGCAAGTCGCTTGTTTTCCGCCATTACACGGATAAAATTTTGCCCATATTGATCAAGTTGATCAGCACAAATCGCCACAAACATTTCAGCAATTTTTGTCGTGGATAATGCAGAATGAATAAAGGTTTTCACCTCTTCATTCTCTGCCACAGCCGCTGAAAACTGTAACATTTCCTGCCATTTGGCTAACTGACCTTGTTCTAAAGCAAAATCAAAAGCTGCTTTAGCATAGGGGCGAGCTATTGTAGTTAGTTCCGACATAGGCCCCTCTCAATTATAATTCTGCAACGAGCTTATCAATGATGTCATTGTTCGCTGCCGCATCAACAGAACGTCCGACAATCTTCTCTGCACCCGCTACCGCTAGCGTAGCCACTTTCTGACGAAGTTCTTCTTGAACACGCTTACGCTCGTTTTCGACTTCGGCGTAGCCTTGTTCAATGATTTTCGCACGCTCCGCTTCTGCTTCCGCTTGCACAGATTCAAGAATTTCATTACGGCGTTTTGTTGCTAAATCAATGATTTGTTGAGCTTCCTCACGGGCTTTAGCCAGCTCTTTTTCGACTAAAACCTTAGTATCCGCTTGTTCTTGCAAGGCTTTTTCTGCACCTGCAAGGGCATCGGCAATTTTTGCCTGACGTGCCTCTAACGTTTTAATAAACGGTGGCCAAACAAACTTCATACAGAACCACACAAAAAGTGCGAACGCAATCAGCTGACCAATTAATGTTGCATTTAAATTCACAACAGCCTCCTCAAACTGGGTTGTATCACTCTAAACAGAGTAATGGTTATGCTTTGCCCAAATTGATTAGCCTAATAATCCGATGAACGGGTTTGCAAAGATAAAGAGTAATGCAATACCGACCGCAATCATTGCAATCGCATCAAGAAGACCTGCTACGATAAACATTTTGGTTTGTAAGCTACTTGCAAGTTCCGGCTGACGAGCGGAAGATTCTAAGAATTTACCGCCTAAAATCGCAAAGCCGATTGCTGTACCTAATGCAGCAAAAGCAAGTAGAATTGATGCACCAATAATTGTTGCCGTGATAACGTTTTCCATAAAAGTTCTCCTGTAAAATGGAAAGGTAATATAAAAAGTTAGGGTTAAAAATAAAAAGATGATCGGGTAACAAATTGCAAATTTTTCTCAAAATCCGACCGCTTGTTCCCTCTCAAAACGTTAATGATCCGTTTTATTATAGCCAATACTCAAATACACAATCGTTAACATCATAAAGATAAACGCTTGTAGGGTAATGACTAGAATATGGAAAATAGCCCACGCCAAATGCAAAGGTAAACCTAACGCTTGAAGCAAGAAATTATCCGCCATATACATCACAGCAATAAGGATAAAAATCAGCTCACCCGCATACATATTCCCGAATAAACGGAAGCCTAAAGAAATCGGTTTTGCAATTAAAGTTACCATTTCTAAGACAAAGTTCACCGGAATAAACGCCCAGTGATTAAAAGGGTGAAGGGTATATTCTTTGACAAATCCGCCCACACCTTTCGATTTAATCGTATAGAAAATGATAAGACAAAAGACACATAACGCCATACCTAAGGTTGCACTAATATCGGCGGTCGGCACAGCTCTGAGATAATGAATACCGAACATTGCCGCAAATTGCGGTGGAAAATCGACTGGAATTAAGTCAATCGCATTCATCACGAAAATCCAACAAAATACCGTCAATGCCAAAGGTGCGACCACACCTCGAGGGCCGTGAAAGTTTTCTTTTACGACACCATCGACCCACTCAATGATCATTTCAACAAAACATTGAAACTTACTCGGCACACCATCCGTTACCTTTGTTGCCGCACGGTAGAAAAAGAATAAAAATACCGCACCGGCTAAGAATGAAAAGAACAGTGTATCTAAGTGAACATTCCAAAAACCACCGCCTGTGGTATTGAATGTTAAGTGGTGACCTATATAGTCTGCGGTAGAACCAGCCATAACTTACCCTTATTAAATAAAAGAAATTAACCTTAATTTCCGTTTAATTTTAATACAATCGGCAGGAGACTATTTGCCCCTAATGCCAATAAATAACCGATGAAAAATGCTAAATAGTGCATTTCTTTATAGCCGATAAACGCCATACTCATCAATATGATGGAACACAACCATTTCAGTCCTTCCCCTCGGTAGAATGTCGTCATCTTTGATTGTATTTTTGATCGATTGAAAAAAAACACAAAAAAAACAAACACACAATGGGGTAGAAAGCCCGCTATTTGTCCCAGTAATACACTAAAAGCTATTCGATTATCGCTCAATATGACGGCAACCAATACAGCTAAAGCTAAAGTCACTATTTCTAGACATAACGCTTTACGATAAAGTTGTTTTGTTTGTCCAAGCACAGCGGACATATTACCGAGATCCTTTGAAAGTAAACGATTGCGCTTGTCAAATTGTCCATCAATACAGCAATCAAAATCTTTTGAATTATACGCAGATTAGCGCATTATTCCAACCTATAAAATGCAGAAAAAATGTGGCGTAGTTAACACTTTTTGAAAGATTTTCTATCTCTGTCTAGATTTTAGGCGAAAAATTTGAATTTTCTCGGTAAATGACATAGAAAAACTGTTACCTATGGCAAAGTAAATGAACAAAATTGAGTGAAGAAGGAGATTGGATTTTAGACAAGACTAGGGCTGATGTTCAGCCCTAATCTCACATTTAGAAGACCACTCTTAACGCTAGGAATATCACAACTGCAAGCAGAGCGGCAGAAGGGAGAGTTACAACCCACGCCGTACCAATAGGCTTCATTAGCGACCAGTTGGCGTTGCGATTAACCAATCCGACACCAAGTACCGCTCCCACAAGAATATGCGTACTTGAAACAGGCAAGCCCATTAAAGAGGCAAGCATTACCACGGCAGCCGCCGATAGCTCGGCAGCAAAACCGGACGATGGGTGCATTTTGGTCAGATTATGCCCCACGGTTTGAATCACTTCTTTACCGATGAACCAGAGCCCTGTGATTAACGCAATCCCAAAAGTTATCATCACAACACTCGGAATAGGGCTTTCATCGACAATCGTTCCCAATCGGATCGTATCCATAATCGCTGCAAAAGGCCCTATTGCATTGGCAATATCGTTGGCGCCGTGACTAAATGCAAATCCGGCTGCCGTAAATACCTGCATCCAGCTAAACATTAGGAAGGTCGATTTCGCCAAGTCTTTATGTTTCAAGGTTTTCGCATAAATAAAGGTCGCCATCCAAATCAACGCCCCTATCATTCCGATGATAAGGAAATTATGCAGGGTAGAAAGCTCTAATTTTAAGTTTTTCAGCCCTTTAAACAGCAACATTGAAGAAATCATCATTCCGCCTACAGCCGAGATAATCGGTACCCACTGTTGCAAGGCTCGATACGTATCAATATTACTGCGGCGTTCTTCAATTTTATATAACCCTCTGTAATACTCGGATTCAAAATTATCCGCTTTCACTTTGGTATCTGAATCCGATAATAACTGCATATCCCGTACCATTGCCGAAGCGACATCGATCCGTTCTTCTCCGTTTAAGCGATCATATTTAATTTTTTGCTCTTTTTTATACTCATCTTTCTCAGATTGAAGTATTGCCAACTGCTTTTCCACTTTGCTGTTGTAATCCAATACATATTTTTTTATCTGCCCAAACAATATATAAGCCATCACTCCGCCTAATACGGGAGATAATACCCAAGAAATCGCAATTTCGCCTATTTTACTCCATTTCACCAAAGCCAAGCTGTTTTCCGTAGAGCTGACTAAAAGCCCTAGACAGATCGAGCTCCCGACAATCCCCCCAATAATAGAGTGAGTAGTCGAAACCGGCCAACCTTTTTTCGTAGCAAATAACAGCCAAAGTGCCGCAGCTAGCAGAGCTGACATCATAATAAAAATAAACTGCTTCGGTTCAACGTTGATACTACTCAAATCAACAATGCCCTGCCGAATAGTTTTGGTTACTTCTCCTCCGGCAATAACCGCACCCGACACCTCAAATACCGCCGCCACAGCCAATGCTTGCGGAATAGTTAACGTACCGGCTCCCACGCTCGTCCCGAATGAGTTGGCAACATCGTTCCCCCCGATATTGAAAGCCATAAAAATACCAAAAATACTGGCAAGCACAAACAGCAAGATATGGTTTTGGTTGGTATAACCGAGCCCCCAATAAATAAAAAAGCCAATGACCGCAATGAACGCTGCCGCAAAGACATAATTCACTCTCATCAAATTGACATTATGTGTACTCATAATATTCTCCACAATAGACTTATCTCCGTTTTTATTGTAATTGGCAAATATGACAGAATAATGACAATCTTAAATCGTCAGCTAATGAAATAGAAAAGAGATAATTTAGATCGAAGAAGAATTAAAGCACTGCCAGAGAAAAGGGAAAATGTGAGTTAAACACAAAACAGGCTGATTCATAAACATTAATAAATCAGCCTGTTTACTATGCCTGTTTTTTCAATATCACTAAATGACGTTGCCCCACTAATTCCGGCACTTGAAGCCTGATACAGCCCGTTTGTACAACCGGGCGCTTGATTTCAGCCAGCTCACTTTCGTGATAAATCCCTTTTAACGCATAAAACAGCCCATTTTCATTTGGTAAGTGATAGCACCAGTCCACCATATCCGAGAGCGAAGCGAATGCTCGGCTTAATACGCCGTCAAACTGGCGCTCACGATACTGTTCGACACGACTCAGTACCGGCTCAACATTAGTGAGCCCCAACGTTCGCAACGCATTTTTTATAAAGGTGATGCGCTTGCCTAAGCTGTCCAATAACACAAATTGTTTATCCGGATTGGCAATCGCCAGGGGAATCCCCGGTAAACCGGGCCCTGTGCCGACATCAATGAAATGCGAGCCTTGTAAGTATGGGCTTACCACGAGACTGTCCATTATATGTTTCACTAACATTTCATCGGGATCACGCACCGAGGTAAGATTGTAGGCTTTATTCCACTTATTCAGTAAATTAACAAACTCCACGAGCTGCTGTTTCTGATGCTCCGCTAGCACAATTTCGGTTTGGCTCAGCAAGCGGTCTAATTTGGCTCGCATTTTACAACTCTCCCCGCTTCAGCATTCCTTGCTTTTTCAGTGCGACTAATAAAATCGAAATCGCTGCCGGAGTGATGCCTGAAATGCGGGACGCCTGACCAATCGACACCGGGCGATGCTGCATCAGTTTTGCCCGAACTTCATTGGAAAGACTATCGACCTTATCGTAATCGAACTCCGCCGGAATCAATGTATTTTCGTGGCGTTTATGGCGTTCGATTTCTTGATATTGATGCTCAATGTAACCTTGATATTTAATAGCAATTTCCACTTGTTCGGCTGCCTGTTTATCCTCAATTGCCGGAGCAAACGGCTCGATTTGTGTTAATGCTTGATAAGAGACTTCCGGACGGCGTAATAAATCCTCCCCACTGGCTTCACGCACCAACGGGCTACTAAGCAACGCATTCACTTCTGACAAATTTGGCGTTTGCTGATGTACCCAAATCTGTTTTAGGCGCTCACGCTCTTTTTCAATTGCCTCCATTTTCTGATTGAAACGCGTCCAACGGGCTTCATCAATTAACCCAAACTGATGGGCAATCGGTGTTAAACGAATATCGGCATTGTCTTCCCGCAACAACAAACGGTATTCTGCACGGGAGGTAAAGACACGGTAAGGCTCTTTTGTGCCAAGGGTACAGAGATCATCGACCAATACGCCCGTATAGGCTTGATCACGGCTTGGATACCACGCCTCTTTACCCTGTACCTGCAATGCCGCATTAATGCCTGCCAATAAGCCTTGTGCCGCCGCTTCTTCGTAGCCCGTCGTACCGTTAATTTGACCAGCAAAGAACAAACCTTCAATCGCTTTTGTTTCAAGAGTCGGTTTTAAATCTCTCGGATCAAAATAATCATATTCAATCGCATAACCCGGTTTGATGATCCGTGCATTTTCAAGCCCTTTCATTGAGTGGACGATCCCCATTTGCACATCAAAAGGCAAGCTAGTGGAGATCCCGTTCGGATAAACCTCAATGGTGGTTAAACCTTCCGGTTCTAAATAGATCTGATGGCTGTTGCGATCGCTAAACCGCATCACTTTATCCTCAATTGACGGACAATAGCGTGGCCCAATCCCTTCGATCACCCCTGTGTACATCGGACTACGATCCAAACTGTTACGGATCAACTCGTGGGTTCGCTCGTTGGTATGAGTAATGTAGCACGGAATTTGGCGAGGGTGCTGCTCAACCGAACCCATAAATGAAAATACCGGTAAATGTTGATCGCCGTGCTGCTGGGCTAAAACAGAAAAATCAATAGTTCGTGCATCTAAACGAGGCGGCGTACCGGTTTTAAGGCGATCTACTCGAAAATTGAGATCGCGTAACCGATCCGCCAACATCGTAGAAGCCGGATCTCCAGCCCGACCGCCGGCATAATTATCTAAGCCAATATGAATTTTACCGGCTAAGAATGTACCTGCGGTTAAGATCACAGCACGGGCTTTAAACGTCAAGCCCATTTTGGTCACTGCCCCGACCGCACGATTATTTTCAATTACAATATCAACGACTTCTTGTTGAAAAATCGCCAGATTGGGTTGGTTCTCTAACGCAGTACGCACTGCTTGACGGTACAATACCCGATCTGCTTGGGCACGGGTTGCTCTTACCGCAGGCCCTTTACTGCTGTTTAATGTACGGAATTGAATACCGGCTAGATCGGTCGCAGTTGCCATTAAACCGCCCATTGCATCGATCTCTTTCACCAAATGTCCTTTACCGATCCCACCAATTGCCGGATTACAGGACATTTGCCCTAAAGTATCAACATTGTGAGTCAAAAGGAGGGTTTTAAGCCCCATACGGGAAGGTGCAAGGGCGGCTTCCGTACCGGCGTGCCCGCCACCTACGACAATTACATCATAAATTTCGGAATAAATCATTGTTTGGGTTATTACATATTTCACATAAAGAAGATCGCATTTTACCTGAAAAACAGGATCGGAAAAATGCTTTTTAGATCCGAGTAGGATCGCTAATATTAAAAGAGATCTTAATATAAAGGATCTTATTATGATGTTTATTAGATTGGCTTTTTTTGAGGGATAACCACCGTTTAGGCTTATTTGATAAGCATTTAGCCTGAATAAGATCCTGTGAGAAATCAATAATAAGCTCGAAGGAGAGCTGTGGATAAACGACACAGTTATCCACATATCTATTTTGTTTTGAGGAAATATAGGAATAGATTTCAGGATAAATACAGCTATTGCTTAGGTTATCCACAGTATAAAAAACTTCCGTTTTTTAATGTCTATCGGTATAGTCATTACATTTTGAGGAGGAATCACTATGCGAAAAAGACATCAATTTATCCTAAATTATGTGGAAACTTACGAAATAGCCTCCGTGCAAGAATTGGCGGAGCAAGTTGGTGCATCTGTTGAAACTATTCGACGTGATCTTAACTTAATGGCGGAGAATAATCTGCTTCACCGGATTCACGGCGGGGCGGTTAGCCACAAATACCGTGATATCGGTCGTTCGTTTCAAACCCGACAGCGGCTGAATAATGAAGCAAAGAAACAAATTGCTACAAAAGCGCTGTCTTATATTCAAGAGGGTATGACGATCGGCTTAGATGCCAGCTCAAGTAGTTGGTATTTCGCCCAAATGTTACCGGATATCCGCTGCACAGTGATTACCAGCTCAATGCATAATATCCGTACCTTATCAAACAAAACGGCGATCAACATCATCGCCACCGGCGGCACCTATTCGCCTAAATATGATGCGTTTTACGGCTCGTCCTCCGGCTATTTGCTCTCCCGCTTTCAGATTGATGTCGCCATATTTTCTTGTACTGGTTTATGCAACGGCACGATTTGGGAATCCAATGAAATGAATGCGGTAATGAAACGTAAAATGTTAGCCGTGAGTGAGAAAAAATTCTTATTGCTTGATCACAGCAAATATGAGCGAAAGGATCTGATAACCCTGTGCGATCTTGCCCAAATCACCCATCTTTTTAGCGATAATCTCCCGCCACAGAGCATTCGCCAATATTGTGATGAACGCCATATTCCTCTCATTGTGTAAGCATACCGAAATGCCCGATTTTTTCGCAATATGTCAAAATCGGGCAATTTTTTGTCAAAAATTCGGCTAAACCGCCCGCTTGTTCTGCTCTTTTTGTGAGACAGATCACAAAAATATCATCAAACTGCAATGCCGTTGAGCATTTCCTTACACAATATACTCGACTTTTAAATTGACAACGGAGGGAACGTGTAATGGCACATCTTAATGCGCAAGCGGTAACAATCGGCATTCGCCCAACGATTGACGGACGACGCCTCGGTGTTCGGGAATCGTTAGAAGCGCAGACAATGGCAATGGCACAGGCGGTTGCTGCGCTGTTAAGCAGTGAAATCCGCTATTCAAACGGCGAGTTTGTCGAGTGTGTGATCGCCGATAGTTGCATCGGTGGCGTGGCGGAAGCGGCGGCCTGTGCGGACAAATTCCGCCAACACAATGTCGGGCTGACGATAACCGTTACGCCTTGTTGGTGTTACGGCTCGGAAACGATTGATATGGAGCCGCACTTACCAAAAGCGATTTGGGGCTTTAACGGCACGGAAAGACCGGGCGCAGTATATCTCGCCGCCGCATTAGCCGGACATAACCAAATGGGCTTACCGGCTTTCTCCATTTACGGCACAGAGGTGCAAGATGCCGACGATCACGGGATTCCTGCCGATGTGCGGCAAAAATTGCTTCGCTTTGCACGCGCCGGCTTGGCGGTTGCCAGCTTAAAAGGCAAATCCTACCTCTCGATCGGCTCGGTTTCAATGGGCATTGCAGGCTCGATCGTCAATCAAACCTTCTTCCAAGAGTATTTGGGAATGCGCAATGAATATGTGGATATGTCGGAAATAACCCGCCGCATTGAGCGGGAAATTTATGACCAACAAGAATATGAACGGGCATTGCAGTGGGTGAATGACTATTGCATCGAAGGTATTGATGTGAATCAGCCCGAACATCAAATGTCGGCGGCACAAAAGGCGGAATTAAAACAGACACTCGTCAAGATGACCTTGATCACCCGTGATTTAATGGTCGGCAATCCGAAACTTGCCGAACGGCATTTCGGTGAAGAAGCCTTGGGGCATAATGCTATTGCCGCCGGTTTCCAAGGGCAACGTCATTGGACGGATCACCGCCCTAACGGTGATTTTATGGAAGCATTACTGAATTCCACTTACGATTGGAACGGCGTTCGCCCGCCCTACATTCTCGCCACTGAAAATGACTCTTTGAATGCGGTGAATATGTTGTTAGGGCATTTACTGACCGGGCAAGCGCAGATTTTTGCCGATGTACGCACCTACTGGAGTCCCGATTCTGTTGAACGGGTAACCGGCTTCCGCCCACAGTCCGGGTTTATTCATTTGATCAACTCCGGCTCGGCAGCCCTAGACGGCACGGGGCAACATCAAGATGCTCAAGGCAATCCGGTGATTAAACCCTCTTGGGAGGTGTCGGAAGAAGACGGCAAACGTTGCTTGGCACATACCCGCTGGTGTCCGGCGGTGTATGAATATTTCCGTGGCGGCGGCTTATCCTCGCAGTATCTCACCCGTGGCGGAATGCCGTTTACGATCCACCGCATCAATCTGATTAAGGGCATTGGGCCTGTCCTCCAACTTGCCGAAGGTTACTCGATTGATTTACCGCCGGCGGTACACGATACCCTGAATAAACGCACCAACGAAACCTGGCCGACCACTTGGTTTGTGCCGCATTTAACCGGCAAAGGCGCATTTACCGATGTCTATTCGGTAATGGCAAACTGGGGAGCAAATCATTGTGTGGCAACCTACGGGCATATTGGTGCGGATCTAATCACTCTTGCCTCAATGTTGAGAATACCGGTGTGTATGCACAATGTGAGTGAGAACAACATTTTCCGCCCAAGTGCGTGGAATGCTTTCGGGCAAGATAAGGAAGGGCAGGACTACCGTGCCTGTGTCAATTTTGGGGCACTTTATCGTTAATCTGGTCAGCAAGCGGTCTGTTTCCTACCAAAATAGGCAAACAGATCGCAGATCCAAAAGGGAGGAACTATGCCTATCGCACTGATTTTTGACTGCGGCGCAACCAATTTACGCACTATTGCGATCAATGAACAAGGGCAATTGCTTGCCGCCAGCCATCAACCGAATACAACCCTAAAAGATGCGCAGCACCCTGATTTTCAGCTGTGGCATTTTGCAGAGATTTGGCAAAAACTGACCGCGTGTGCCGAGAAAACCTTGGCGGATTTGACGGTGAAAGGCTTTGATCGGCGGGATATTGTCGGGATTGGAGTAACTACCTTCGGTGTGGACGGCACTCTGTTCGACCGCAACGGGCAGCCCCTTTACCCGATAATTTCGTGGAAATGCCCTCGCACCCTGCCGATTATGGCGAAATTTGCCGACTATCTTGATCCGCAAATGTTCTACCGCCGTAACGGCATTGGAATGTATTCCTTCAACACCCTGTTTAAATTATTGTGGCTGAAAGAACATTGCCCGTCCGTTTACGCCGAAGCCACGCAGTTTGTGTTTATTTCCTCAATGCTGAACCGGCAACTGACCGGCAATTTGACAACCGATCACACAATGGCGGGCACTTCAATGATGACCGAGCTGGCAACGGGCGATTGGGACAGCGAAGTGCTGGAATTATTGGGCTGGGCGCACGGGCATTTTCCGCCCGTTAAGCACGCCGGCGAACCGGTCGGGCAATTATTGCCGGCGCTTGCCGAACGCTTTGGGATTGGCTGTGTGCCGGTGATCTCGTGTGGGCACGATACCCAATTTGCTGTGTTCGGATCAGGGGCGGGCATCAATCAACCGGTCTTAAGCTCGGGGACGTGGGAAATCTTAATGGCTCGCACAACCGTGGCAACGCCGGAGAGCCGATATCTTGCGGCGGGATTAACCACCGAGTTTGATGCGGTTGGCGGGCTGTTTAATCCGGCGGTGCAATGGCTGGGATCGGGCGTATTGGAATGGGTAGGCAAGCAGTTTTTTGCTGATCAAATCGGATCGAAAGCGTTCTATGCCACGATGATAGCCGAAGCACAGCAGGCGCAGGCAGGGGCAAACGGCGTACTGTTTCGGGGGGATTTTGACAGCTCGGCAAACGGCACGATCAGCGGGCTTTCCCTCTGTCAGCCACGAGGCAACATTTATCGGGCAGCATTAGAATATATGGCGTTACGTTTGAAAGCGGGGCTTGAGGTGCTGCAACAGGTCGGGCAGTTTGAGGCGGAGAGTCTGCTGTGTGTGGGCGGCGGCTCAAAAAACCGGCTGTGGAATCAAATTCGGGCGGATATGTTGAACCGTCCGATCGATGTTGTGAATATGGCGGAAACAACGGTTCTCGGGGCGGCAATGTTTACCTTGAGCGGTGTGGGCGTTTTTAGCGATGTGGCTGAAGCCCAACAGGTGATGAAACCGCAGACCGAACGGGTTTTTCCAAGTGGAAACCGCACATTTTACGCGGAATGGGCAAATGCTCACCCTTTGTCATTCAAGCGGTGAGATCTGCCGATTTTTTTGCAAAGAGAGGAGAACGGCGATGTTAAAAGGGATACATCCGGCACTATCACCACCATTATTGAAGGTACTGGCGGAAATGGGGCACGGCGATGAGATTGTGCTTGCCGATGCGCATTTTCCGGCGCATCAACGGCATTCTAATGTGATCAGGGCGGACGGTTTGCCGATTGATCTGCTCTTGGAAGCGATTTGCCCGTTGTTTGAGTTTGACCAGTATGTCCCTTACCCGCTGGCGATGATGGCTGCCGTAGCGGGTGATCATTTAGATCCGGCGGTCGAGCGACGTTACGACGAGGCGATTAAAAAAGCGAACGGCGTATCGGTAGCGATTGAGCGTATGGAACGTTTTGCATTTTATCGGCGGGCCGAAGCGGCTTACGCCATTGTCGTCAGCGGGGAAACGGCGAAATACGGCAACATTATTCTGAAAAAAGGGGTGATCCCTTGTGAAATAAAAGGAACAAAAAATGAATAGACAACAACTTTCCCAAAAAATCATTGAAACCTGCCTTGAGATGACCCGCTTGGGCTTAAATCAAGGCACGGCGGGCAATGTCAGTGTGCGTTATCAGGAGGGAATGCTGATTACCCCAACGGGAATGCCCTACGACAAAATGCGGGAAGACGACATTGTGTATGTCGATCAACACGGGCAGTTTGAGGCGGGGAAATTGCCGTCTAGCGAGTGGCAGTTTCATTTGGCGGTCTATCAGGCCCGCCAAGATGTTGATGCGGTGGTGCATAACCACGCAATGCACTGTGCGGCGGTCTCTATTCTCAACCGCCCGATTCCCGCCATTCACTATATGATTGCGGTAGGCGGGGCGGATCAGATTCCGTGTGTGCCTTATGCTACCTTCGGCACGGCTAAATTAGCCGAGTTCGTCAAGCAAGGGATTAGGCAAAGTAAGGCGATTTTATTGGCACATCACGGCTTGATTGCCGCCGAAAAAAATTTGGATAAAGCCTTGTGGTTGGCACACGAAGTCGAAGTGCTGGCAAGCTGGTATTTGAAATTATTGGCGACAGGGCTGCCGATTCCGACCCTTTCTGCACAAGAAATGGTGGCAGTATTGGAAAAATTCAAATCCTATGGGCTAAGAATTGAAGAAAAATCCGAAACATAAGGAGCTGACAATGAATGTAAACGTGCTTGAAAAACGCTATGTTGTACCCTTTATTTTAATTACCTTCCTTTTTGCGTTGTGGGGATTTGCCAACGACATTACCAACCCGATGGTTGCGGTGTTTCAAACCGTAATGGAAATACCGGTTTCGGAAGCGGCGTTGGTACAATTCGCCTTTTACGGCGGCTATGGCACAATGGCGATTCCGGCGGCATTGTTCGTCAGCCGATACAGTTATAAAGCGGGGATTTTGCTGGGATTAGCCTTATATGCCGTGGGCGCATTGCTGTTTTACCCTGCCGCCCGTTATGAACTGTTTAGTTTTTTCCTGTTCTCCCTCTATATTTTAACCTTCGGGTTGGCATTTTTAGAAACCACCGCCAATCCGTATATTTTATCAATGGGCGATCCGCAAACGGCAACCAGACGCTTAAACTTAGCGCAATCGTTTAACCCCTTGGGGTCGATTACCGGTATGTTTGTCGCTTCGCAATTAGTGTTGAGTAACTTACAGTCGGAACAACGGGACGCTGCCGGCAATTTAGTGTTTAGCACCTTATCGGTAGCGGAAAAAGCGGCGGTACGCAGCCACGATCTCGGTATTATTCGCAACCCCTATGTTGTGTTGGGAATGGTGGTGATCGCCATTTTTGTTTTGATTGCAATCGTCAAAATGCCGAAAACCAAAATTGAGGGTAGCGATAAGATTGGCTTTATGCAAGCGGTCGGAAAATTGGTTAAGAATGCAAAATACCGTGAGGGCGTAATTGCGCAGGCGTTTTATGTCGGTGTGCAGATTATGTGCTGGACGTTCATTATTCAATATGCCGAGCGGCTAGGGTTCAGCAAAGCCGAGGCACAGCATTACAATATTGCGGCAATGGTGATTTTTGTTTCCAGCCGCTTTATCAGCACCGCCTTGATGAAATATGTCAAAGCGGAAGTAATGCTGGCGTTATTTGCCACAGGCGGTTTCTTCGCTATTTTAGGTGTGATGTTGATTGACGGCGTGTTAGGCTTGTACTGCCTGGTGCTGACGTCGGCGTTTATGTCGTTGATGTTCCCGACCATTTACGGCATTGCGCTCTACGGTTTAAAAGAAGAATCGACCCTCGGCGCAGCCGGATTGGTGATGGCGATTGTCGGCGGTGCATTGATGCCACCGTTGCAAGGCATATTGATTGACCAAGGGCAACTGTGGGGATTGCCTGCCGTTAATGCTTCGTTTATCTTGCCGTTGATCTGTTTTATCGTGATCGGCATTTACGGTTACCGATGCTGGCGGGTCTTAAAATAACCCTGAACATGCTACAAGACCGATTCCATAGGGATCGGTTTTTTATTGTGCGGTGAAAGCAGTCTGCTTCTTATCAAATCTTGCAAAAATGCTTGCTCTGCCCGATAAACCGTTTTTTTGTCGGAAACGGGCATTTTTGTTGAAAAATAAGTCGGAATTTTGTGAGTTTGTTCACATAAATTTAACAAGAATGTGTTTTTTAGCTGATTTTTAGACGTTTTGGGTCTGTTTAAGCGTATCTTGCTGATTACTGACATTAATGTAAAAGGAGCAATCACGATGATTAAACACTACCAAATGTATATTAATGGTGAATTTTCCCCCTCGGTTTCAAACCGCACGTTCGCCGTGTATAACCCGGCAACCGAGCAAATGATTTTCGAAGTACCGAGAGCGACTATTGAGGATGTAAAGCGAGCGATTACTGCCGCGGATCAAGCCCAACCCGATTGGGAGCAACTGCCGGCAGTCGAACGAGGGCGATATTTGCATTTGATCGCTGACGGTATTCGAGCCAGAGCAGCGGAAATTGCCGAAACTATTTCGTTGGAAATGGGCAAAACATTGAGTTTAGCCACCGTGGAGGTCAATTTTACCGCCGATTATCTAGATTATATGGCGGAATGGGCGAGGCGTTATGAAGGTGAAATTATCCAAAGCGATCGCCGTAATGAACATATTTTGCTCTATAAAAAAGCGATTGGTGTCGTTACCGGCATTTTACCGTGGAATTTTCCGTTCTTTTTAATAGCCCGCAAAGCTGGTCCTGCGTTGGTTACCGGCAACACGATTGTGATCAAACCGAGTGAAGAATCCCCGAATAACGCAGCACTTTTTGCCGACATTGTGCATAAAGTCGGGCTGCCGAAAGGGGTTTTTAATCTGGTAACCGGCTTTGGCGATGAAATCGGTGAAGAACTCTCTGCTAATGAAAAGGTGGGAATGGTCTCGTTTACCGGCAGCCAATTAACCGGACAAAAAGTGATGGCAGCGGCAAGTCAAAACATCATCAAGGTGAATTTAGAGCTAGGCGGCAAAGCACCGGCGATTGTGCTGGCAGATGCCGATTTAGACTTGGCGGCAGAGGCGATAGTCAATTCCCGTATCATAAATTCCGGTCAAGTGTGTAATTGTGCCGAGCGGGTGTATGTGCAGCGTAGTGTCAAAGCGGCATTCTTGGCGAAGCTGGTGGAAAAGATGCAAGCGGTCAGTTATGGCGATCCCTTTGCAAATTCAGCGATTGATATGGGGCCGTTGGTCAATCAAAAAGGCTTGCTGAAAGTAAAAGCATTGGTTGAAAACGCTGTTGCAGAGGGGGGACAGATCGTCCTTGGCGGCAATGTTGTCGATCAAACCGGTTACTATTTTGAGCCGACCATTATTGATAACGCCAATAACACAATGGCGATTATGCGTAGTGAAATTTTTGGGCCGGTGATTCCGATTGCGACCTTTGATACGCTCGATGAAGCGATTACACTCGCCAACGATTGTGAATATGGTTTAACCTCATCGATCTACACCCAAAATCTCAACTTGGCAATGAAACTGATCTCCCGCCTGAAATTTGGTGAAACCTACGTCAATCGGGAAAATTTTGAAGCAATGCAAGGCTACCACGCCGGTTGGCGAAAATCCGGTATTGGCGGTGCAGATGGCAAACACGGGTTAGCGGAGTATTTACAAACCCAAGTAGTGTATTTGCAGTTTGGTGATGAGTTGTAATGCTTATAAAAAAACAGGCACTTAATGTGCCTGTTTTCGTTATTCCACCCATTTCACCACGTCTTCGAGTGCTTTACGGGCTTTTGGTTTGATAGGTTTGGCACGGTAGCCGAAGGTCGCCATTACGGAAACGCCCCATTCTTGCGGATCGAACACGTCGGCATCGGCTAAGATTTGATTGACGGCTTGGTAGTCAAAGCCTTCAATCGGGCAGCTGTCGATGCCGACCAGTGCCGCGCCGGTGAGCATATTGGAGAGGGCGATGTAGGTTTGCTTGCTTGCCCAGTCAAATAACGCCCGCTCGCTTTCGAGTAAATTGCTGTCGTGCTGTTGGAAAGCCTTATATTTTTCAACAGCTCCAGCCATTTGTTCTTCGCTCAAGCCGCGTCTTACCATTGATTCGCGCATAAATGCGGAGTCGTAACGGTTGTTTTTCTTGGCGAGAAACACAACGAGGTGGCTGGCATCATCAATTTGGGTTGCCATTCCCCAGCTGACTGGTTTGAGCTTTTGGCGAAGCTCGGGGTTTTGAATAACGACAAATTGCCAAGGCTCTGAGCCGACCGAGCTTGGTGAAAGCCGCCCTAATTCAAGGATATAATTGAAATCCTCTCGGCTGATTTTGCGAGTCGGGTCGTAATTGCGGGTGGAGGCTCGGAAATGGAAGCCGTCCAGCACTTGTTGTTTGGTGATTTGTGTCATTTGCTTTTCCTTCTTTGTTAAAAATCGGGCGGATCTGACCGCGTGTTGAAACAAAAAGCCCCACGCAGGTGAGGCTTTGCGGTTAGAGAATAAAGCGGCTTAAATCTTCGTTTTCGACCACATCATTGAGGGCATTTGCGACATAATCCGCATCAATGGTAATTGTCTCTCCTGAACGTTCGTTTGCATCAAACGAAATGCCGTCTATTAGGCGCTCAAGCACGGTATGCAATCGTCTTGCGCCGATATTTTCGGTTTTTTCGTTCACTCGGAAAGCGGATTCTGCAATGCGGCTGATGCCGTCCGGTGTGAAGATGATCTCCACCCCTTCCGTTTGCATTAACGCTTTGTATTGCAGGGTGAGAGAGGCACTCGGCTCGGTTAAAATCCGTTCAAAGTCGTCTTTCGTCAGGGATTTGAGTTCGACCCGAATCGGTAAACGTCCTTGCAATTCAGGTAATAAATCGGACGGACGGGCGACTTGGAATGCGCCGGAGCAGATGAATAAAATGTGGTCGGTTTTGACCATTCCGTGTTTAGTATTCACGGTGCTGCCCTCGATAATCGGCAATAAATCCCGTTGAACGCCCTCGCGGGAAACATCGCCGCCGCTATGCTCGCTTTTTTTGCAGATTTTGTCGATCTCATCGATAAACACGATGCCGTGCTGTTCGACCGCATAGATCGCTTGCTGTTTCAGTTCTTCCGGATTGATCAATTTCGCCGCTTCTTCATCAATTAACGCTTTCATTGCGTCTTTGATTTTCATTTTGCGTTTTTTGGTTTTGTTCGGTGAAATCCCTTCAAACAGAGATTGAAGCTGGGAGGTCATCTCTTCCATTCCCGGCGGTGTCATAATCTCAACGTTCATTGGGGTGGCAATCTCGATTTGAATTTCTTTATCGTCTAATTGCCCTTCACGCAGTTTTTTGCGGAATGCTTGGCGGGTCGCTTTGCTGCTTTCGCTGTCTTCGGTATTGCCCCAGTTATCTTTTGCCGGCGGTAAGAGAATGTCTAAAATGCGATCTTCCGCCGCTTCTTCTGCACTAAAACGGTTTTTTTCGACCGCTTGTTGACGGACTAATTTGACGGCCACATCGGTCAGATCACGGATAATCGAATCGACTTCCTTACCCACATAGCCGACTTCGGTAAATTTAGTCGCTTCCACTTTGATAAACGGGGCGTTAGCGAGTTTCGCTAATCGGCGGGCAATCTCGGTTTTACCCACACCGGTCGGGCCGATCATTAAAATATTTTTGGGGGTAACTTCTTGACGCAGATTTTCAGGTAACTGCATTCTCCGCCAGCGGTTACGCAGGGCGATTGCCACGGCACGTTTGGCTTCCGTTTGCCCGATAATATGGGCGTCTAATTCTGATACTATTTCACGAGGGGTCATTGACATAATCGTTCTCTATTTAGGTTTAAAGGTTAAAATATGTTGTCGAGAAACATTTGGCGATCTTGCTTTAAGAAGTACCGAATGGTTTCTTCGGATAAACGGGATTTTTCGATATCTTGTTCGTTATAAGGCTTGCCTAAACCGCCGATAGCTATCCAATAATTCAAATCATTATAGTAATGAGGTTACTCAACATTCCTCAGTACATTTTCATAGCACTCTTGAAAAGGGGATTTTATCTTCTCTTTTAGGATACAAATACCGATTAACATATGGTTGTCGTGCGTTTGTTGATAAATATCTTCCATTATCGCGATAGCTTGCGGATAGTTTTTGAAAAAATCAATCTGAATTGTCCCATAAAGGCGTTTCCAGCGTAAATCGCGAGGATTTTGTTGCATTTTCTCAAAAACTTCGGCTGCAAAAGCTGTTTTTTCTGCCGCACTGCCGCTAAATGCCAATTTAGCGGAGTCCATCACCTTTTGATTATAGTTGTCCAACTCTGCTTTGCGGTGATATTGATAGCCGAGCATTACAGAAAAGAGGCAATCACTATCGCAAGGGTATCAGATATCGCTTCATTGTTTACAGCTAAACTTCCTCAATAATATGATTAAGATTTGAGTAAATATCAATTTCGCCGGCAATTTTCAGCGCTTCTGTAACAATCTCTTTGGCGGATAAATCGCTATTGCGTAACAAGGCGAGAGCGGCGGATTTGGCATAGTTACCGCCTGAGCCGATAGCAAGTACATCTTGTTCCGGCTCAATCACATCGCCGCTGCCAGAAACCAGTAGAAAATCCGTTTGATCGGCAACAATCATCATCGCTTCTAATTTTCGCAACGCGCGGTCGGAACGCCACTCTTTCGCCAGCTCAACTGCCGATCTGACTAAATGCCCTTGGTGCAGTTCCAATTTTTTCTCAAATAGATCTCGCAGAATAAACGCATCCGCCGTTGAGCCGGCAAAGCCGACCGCCACTTTATCTTTATACAAACGGCGGACTTTCTTCACCGTACCTTTTTCCACGCAGTTACCCAATGTGGCTTGACCATCGCCACCAATCGCCACTTTACCGTTGCGGCGTACACATACAATCGTTGTCATTTTGAATCCTTTATTTTTGCAAAACTGCTCCCTATGTGGTGGCAGATAGGGGAATTTCAAGCAAACAGACGATGTTTGAACCAAACAAGCGGTTGTTTATGGCTTCTTTTTTGCAAAAAGTCCCACTGAACTCACCGCTTGCTTAGCCGAGCGGGTGGGTTAATTGCAAAGCGACGGGGCGGTTTTGTTCAAGGCTCACTTCGGCTTTATAGACTAAAACCTGTACGCCGTGCTGGCGGGCTGTGTCGAGCAGTTCGGCATATTTGGGGTCAATGTGTCGGGCGACCTCAAAGGTTTGAATGCCGGTATGCAATACGGCAAACAGAATAACGGCGCGTTGTCCTTGTTTGGCAAGCTGGGTTAGTTCCCGCAGATGCTTTTGCCCGCGTGTTGTTTGGGCATCGGGGAACATTCCCACGCCGTTTTCCGCCAGTAGCGTGGTGGATTTTACTTCTACGAAGCAATCGGGCTGTCCGGTACTTTTCAGCAGAAAATCAATGCGGCTGTTTTCTGCGCCGTATTTTTGTTCCGGCAGGATTTGTGGGTAATCCGCCAGTTCGGCTATCCATTGTTGTTGCAATGCTTCTGCGACGAGCTGATTTGCCCGTTGGGTATTGACGCAAATAAAGTTGCCTGATTGGGTTTCGGTAAGTTCCCAAGTGTGGGCATATTTGCGTTTGGGGTTATTTGAGGTTGAAAACCAAACGGTATCGCCGGCGTTAGCGCAGCCGGTCATTGCACCGGTATTGGGGCAATGGATCGTGATTTCTTCGCCGTTGGGTAGGCGAATGTCCGCCAGAAAGCGTTTGTAACGGCGTAGTAAAATGCCGTGGGAAAGCGGGGGAAATTGCATTACATTCCTTATTTGATTATATTATCGCCACTTAAAATACAATGGGAGAGTGGTCGTGTTATTATTCTTTAAGTTTATTTTATTATATATTTGTTCGCGCATTATCGGGGATATATTTGATATTTCCGCCTCTTACATTTATTTTTCGCTTAGCTTTATTTATTTCTTTTTTTACATCAAAGCTAAACCTTAGCTTTCATAAAGTTCCAACGGTAAATTGTCCGGATCACGAAAAAAGGTAAAACGTTTTTGGGTAAGCGGATCTCGGCGAATCAGCTCACATTCAATCGCATTTGCGGCTAAGAAAGCGACCGCTTGATTAAGGTCGGCAACCCGAAAGGCAAGATGGCGTAATCCGCAGGCTTCCGGCGTGGTTGGGCGGGGCGGCTGGTTGGGAAAACTAAAAAGTTCGATTTGCGAACCGTCCGCAAACTGTAAGTCCAATTTATAGCTTTGTCTCTCTTCTCGATACTGTTCACTCACAATTTTTGCGCCTAAAATCTCGCAATAAAAGCGTTTGGATTTTGGGTAATCGGCGGTGATAATAGCAATATGATGAAAGCCTAAAATAATCTGATCGTGCATCTTATTTCCTTACAAGTGGTGTGATGGCGGATAAAGGTTGCAAAAATACGGTCGTCATCGACCGCTTGTGAGAGTATAGACCCTTTAATTTTTATTGAAAGAGTGTGGTGTGAAAATAAAATCTCAATTTCCGTTGGCACAATCCCGTGCCGATGCGCCGTTTGCGCGTGCCGTGTTAGCGTGGTATCAACAATATGGGCGTAAGCATTTACCGTGGCAACAGGGCAAGACCTTTTATGGCGTGTGGTTGTCGGAAGTGATGTTGCAGCAGACCCAAGTCGTTACCGTCATTCCCTATTTTGAGCGGTTTATGGAACGTTTTCCGAGTGTAACTGACTTAGCTAATGGTTCGATTGATGAAGTGTTGCACTTGTGGACAGGGCTGGGTTATTACGCGCGGGCGAGAAATTTGCATAAGGCGGCGCAGCAAATTCGGGATCAATACGGCGGCAATTTTCCGACTGACTTTGATGATGTGTTGGCATTGTCCGGTGTTGGACGCAGTACGGCGGGGGCGATTTTGTCTTCCGTGCTGGATGCGCCGCACCCTATTTTAGACGGGAATGTCAAACGGGTGCTTGCCCGTTATTTTGCCGTGAGCGGTTGGGCAGGCGAGAAAGCGGTTGAGAATAAATTATGGGATCTGACCGCTTGCGTAACACCGACCACGCAGGTCGCCGATTTTAATCAAGCAATGATGGATCTGGGGGCGATGATTTGCACCCGCTCCAAGCCGAAATGCAGTCTATGCCCGTTGCAAGCGGATTGCCAAGCTAATGCCCGTCAGGCGTGGGCGGAATTTCCGGCGAAAAAAACGAAAAAAACCTTGCCGGAGCGGACGGGCTATTTTTTGATTTTAAAACAGGGGTCAAAGGTATTATTAACGCAGCGTGAGGCAAAAGGCATTTGGGGCGGGTTGTTTTCATTTCCGCAATTTGCCTCGTTAGCGGAACTCAAGCGGTCGATTTCAACGAAAAATTTGCAAATATCGCAGCAATTAATCGCTTTTCGCCACACGTTCAGCCATTTTCATTTGGATATTTACCCGATATTAGTCGAGCTTCCCGCCGATTGTGTGCAGGAACAGAGTGGAAATTATGGCGCCGGCATTTCTTCAAAATCGGAATATTGGTATGATTTATGCCGACCGAGCGAGATTGGTTTACCAACGCCGATTAAACGTATTTTAGATGAATTAACTTTAACACAAGGGGATCAATAATGGCACGAACCGTTTTTTGTGAATATTTAAAACAAGAGGCTGAAGGGCTGGATTTTCAACTTTATCCGGGGGAGATCGGCAAGCGGATTTTTGATTCGATCAGCAAACAGGCGTGGGCGGAGTGGATTAAAAAACAGACGATGCTGGTGAATGAGAAAAAACTGAATATGATGAATCCCGAACACCGTAAGCAGTTAGAAACGGAAATGGTGAATTTTCTGTTTGAAGGAAAAGAAGTGCATATCGAGGGCTATGTGCCGGTTGAGAAATAGTTGGTGCTAAATGAAAAAATATCTGAAATATTTGCCGTTAGTGGCGATTATTCCGTTTTTGGTGGCGTGTAGCGGCGGCTCAAAGAAATCAACGTCTAAACGGACGAAAAACGATTACACCAAAGATACCAAAGGGTTGGATATTCTCACGGGGCAATTCTCCCGTAATATCGATCAAATTTGGGGGGTGAATGAGTTGCTTCAAGCCAGCCAAAAAGATTACGTTAAATATACCGACCGCTATTACACCCGTAGCCATATCAGCTTTGAAGACGGGCAGATCATTATTGAAACCTTGGGCGACCAAAACCGCCTGCGGAATGCGATTATTCATACTTTATTGATGGGATCGGATGCCTCGGGCATTGACCTGTTTGCTTCCGGCGATACGCCGATCAGCAGCAATCCTTTCCTTGCCGGACAGGTGGTCGATCATTTCGGACGCTCCGTAACCAATATTGCAGTGGCGAATGACTTTGCTACCTACTTAATTCAACATAAAACCAAAACCCGCCGCCTGAAAAACGGGCAAACGGCAACTTATGTTACGATTCCGATGATCGCAAATCACGTTGAAGTGCGGGCAAGACGCTATCTGCCAATGGTGCGGCAAGCTGCGAGACGTTACGGCATTGATGTGAGCTTGATTTTGGGGATTATGGAAGTGGAGTCTGCGTTCAACCCTTATGCCGTTAGCTATGCGAATGCGATTGGTTTGATGCAGGTTGTGCCGAGAACGGCGGGGCGGGATATTTTTGCCCGCAAAGGCTTTGGCGGTCAGCCGGATCGGGATTATCTCTACAATCCTAGCCAAAATATTGATGCGGGTACGATGTACCTGACGATTTTGCGTGATGAGTACCTAGACGGCATTACCAATCCGACCGCAAAACGTTATGCGATGATTTCAGCCTATAACAGCGGCGCAGGCGCGGTACTGCGCGTGTTTGATCGGGATAAATGGGAAGCAATCGATCGGATTAACCATTTACAGCCGGAGGCTGTATTCCGAATTTTAACCACGGCTCACCCTTCTTCGCAGGCTAGAAATTATCTGTTGAAGGTAAATAAGGCACAGCAAAAATACCGTAATGTACGCTAAAGTGTTGTTTTTTAAAGCGGTTTGAGTGAAAAGCGAACGGTTAAACGTATTTTTTTACTTTTTTGAAAAAAACGTTTGACGAGCGAGGCGGAAATCAGCATAATGCACCCCGCAAACGACGAGATGCCTCGATAGCTCAGTCGGTAGAGCAGGGGATTGAAAATCCCCGTGTCGGTGGTTCGATTCCGCCTCGAGGCACCACTTAAATTGCAAACTCTTTTCCTCCTTAGTTCAGTCGGTAGAACGGTGGACTGTTAATCCATATGTCGCAGGTTCGAGTCCCGCAGGAGGAGCCATATTAAGAGGCCCCGCTGAGAAATCAGCGGGGTTTTCGCTTTTGATAGTAATGCCGTAATAAAGCAAAAAAACAAGCGGTCAGATATTGGGAAAATCTGACGCGCTTGCGTGATAGTTAAAATTTGTGATCTATGTCTTATTTTTGCATAATTATGCAAATCTTTGATGGCGTAAACATAAAAATCGGGCTATGATACGCAGCGAAAAATAATAATGATCCCTCAATCGTCATACTTATGCGGCATTTTTACGCCGCTTTTTTTATAAGTGAATAAAACCGTCATAAATATGCACGGCATCTCCGGTCATAAACAGCGGTGAACCAACCCCTTGCCATTCAATATTAAGCGTACCGCCGGGGAGATCAACCCGCACAGTGCTATCTAATACCCCTTGCATAATGCCGACCGCAACTGCTCCGCACGCCCCGCTACCACAGGCTTGAGTTTCGCCTGCGCCACGTTCGAATACGCGTAATTTGATGTGATTGCGGTTAAGTACTTGCATAAAGCCGATATTTGCCCGTTCCGGAAAACGTTCGTGCCGTTCAAGTAACGCACCTAACTCATTCACGTTGGCTTTTTCGACATTTTCCACTTGCAAGACGCAGTGAGGATTACCCATTGAAACAACACCGCACAGCACCGTTTGAATCGGCGTTCTTAGAATATAGTTTTTCTCAAATTTATTGGCGGTAAAGGGGATTTGCGCCGGCTCCCAAATCGGCTCGCCCATATTAACTCGAATTTGCTCGTTATCTTTTAAGCTCAATACCATTTTGCCTTTGGCGGTGCTGACGTGAATATTCTGCTTATTCGTCAGCCCTTTTAGCGTAACAAAACGGGCAAAGCAGCGTGCACCGTTGCCGCACTGGGAGACTTCACTGCCGTCTGCGTTGAAAATGCGGTAGTGAAAGTCTAAATCGGGATCGTAGGGCGGCTCTACCAAGAGTAATTGGTCAAAGCCGACCCCTCGGTGGCGGTCGGCAAGTTTGCGGATCACCTCTTCAGTTAAGTAAACATTTTGAGTAACCCCGTCGATCACCATAAAATCGTTGCCTAGTCCGTGCATTTTTGAGAATTGCATATTCCTTCCTCTAAATTCATTTTTTTCTTGATTTGGATTATAGAGATTCCCGTTATTTATTGCTATATTGCTCGCCCTTTCTAGAAGGTATCCGCTCTCAATACAACAAAGCATAGTATGGGGGCATTCTGTTAAAATGACAATGGAGCAAATTATGTCCACAATGTTTCTGATTCAATTTGCTGTCGTATTACTCTGCATTTTAGTCGGTGCACGCATTGGCGGCATCGGCTTAGGGGTAATGGGCGGTGTCGGTTTGGCAATATTATCATTTGGCTTCGGTTTAGCGCCGGCGGGATTGCCCCTTGATGTAATGCTGATGATTATGGCTGTTGTTTCTGCGGCAGCGGCAATGCAAGCTTCGGGCGGTTTGGATTATATGATCAAAATTGCGACGGCAATCCTGCGTAAGAACCCGAAATATATCACTTTTATTGCACCGATTGTAACTTGGACGTTTACCGTATTAGCGGGGACGGGGCACGTTGCCTACTCGGTACTGCCCGTGATTGCGGAAGTGAGCCGCCATAACGGTATTCGCCCTGAACGCCCGCTTTCAATGGCGGTGATAGCCTCGCAATTTGCGATTGTCGCTAGCCCGATTGCTGCGGCGGTAGTGGCAGTGGTCAATTACTTAGAACCGCAAGGGATCCATTTGGGCGATGTGTTAAAAGTAACAATGCCGGCAACCTTTTTAGGCTTGCTCTGTGCCTGTGTGATTGTCAATAAAATGGGCAAAGAATTAAAAGACGATCCGCACTATCAACGCCTGTTACAAGATCCGACCTGTGTGAAAGAGAACCACGCGAATACTAATCCTGCGGATATTGTGATTAGCCCAACGGCGAAAGTGTCGGTCGGCTTATTCCTCTTTGGCTCGCTCTTGGTGGTGCTGATGGGGGCAATACCGGAGCTTCGTCCGCAATTTAACGGCAAACCGATGGGAATGGCACACACGATTGAAATCGTAATGCTCGCAGTCGGTGCGTTGATTATGTTGATTTGTAAACCGAACGGTAACGCCGTAACCCAAGGCTCGGTATTCCACGCCGGTATGCGTGCCGTGATTGCCATCTTCGGTATTGCGTGGCTGGGCGATACACTAATGTCTGCGCATATGGCTGAAGTGAAAGCAATGGTTTCAAGCCTTGTTGAGACAGCTCCTTGGGCGTTTGCTTTTGCTTTATTTGTGTTATCGGTATTGGTAAACAGCCAAGGTGCAACGGTGGCGACATTATTTCCGCTCGGTGTGGCATTAGGCATTCCCGCCCCAATCTTAATCGGAGTATTTGTAGCGGTGAACGGTTATTTCTTCATTCCGAACTACGGCCCGATTATCGCCTCGATCGATTTCGACACCACCGGAACAACCCGTATCGGCAAATACATCTTCAACCATAGCTTTATGCTGCCGGGCTTATTGAGTATGGCGTTTAGCATCGGCTTTGGTTTACTGTTTGCGGATCTGCTACTCTAACAATGCCTGACAAGCGGTCGGTTTCTTGGCAAATAACACAAAGTACAAAGGGTGCTTTACAAAAAATTTGCCGAAATCGACCGCTTGTTTTTGGCGATTGAGCTAAATTGGCGTAATATGACGCAGTAGCTTTGAAGGAGGAATAGTCAATGAAACGCATCACATTACTCGCTTTATGCTTGATGGCTCACACGGCATCGGCGGCAAACGATGAACAAAATTGGGTGGACGAGCAACACGCAGCTTTGAAAAGTCGCTTATCCCGCTGGTCGCATAATCTTGACGGCTGGATTGGCACGCCCGACCCAAACAAACCTGCCTCGGCAAATTTACGCATTATGTTGGATAACGAGTGGAATCGTTATGACGGCTATTCAATTAAACCGAGAGTACGTGGCAAAATCAAACTGCCGGCATTAAAGCAGCATTTGAGCGTGGTATTTGGTGATGAAGATTTAGATAACCAAGCCCGTGATAAACAGCAACTACACCGAAATTATCGAGAAGCCTTACAGGGCGATAAAAAATACGATAAACGCCAAACCCGAGAGGACAATGCCTCCCTTGCGTTACGCTGGTCAAACGGCATTAAAAATCTGGGGATTAAAACCGACCTTGATTTGGGGGTACGCTCGGGCGCTGATGTATTCCTGCGGGCAAGGGCGAGTAAAACTTGGCACTATAACGACACCTACTCCACCCGCTTAGAGCAAATTTATCGCTACGGCATCAATAGCAAACATTATCTGCGCACTAATTTAGAAAATAAACTCACTGAAAACGACCAACGTTTTATTACCAATCATACCTTTCTCCAATATACCAACGATATTGACGAAGACATTCTTTGGGGCAACAGTCTCTACCGCCAACATAATTTTGCCGGCTATAAGCAACTGAACTATGGGATTTTGATCGGCGGCGAGTTAGACGATAAAAAATTCTCGCTCAACACTTACGGCCCATTTATTAACTGGCGACAACCGATTTTGCGTGAATGGTTATTTATTCAACCGGAAGTGCATTTCTACAACAGTAAAAAAGAAGATCGAAAACATCACCTCGGCGCATTCTTACGGCTAGAAGCAATTTTTTAGTGGGGGGATAGGTTTATCTATATCCGATTTAGGGTATGCCAAACAGCTATTCAAGGATATGGAAAATACAATAATCAAGTAAAGGGAAGCAACGCTTCCCTTTACTTTTGTAAAAAATCCCCTAAAACCAACCGCTTGTCAGTTTTTTAGTCTGATTTTACTGTCCAAATCTCCCCGTTTTCAAGTAGCAGATAGGCTTGGTTGGCATCGGATTGGGTTTTGATAATCGGGGCAGGTAACTTGGTGGCGAGTTTTTGTAGATTGCCCTGTTTATCAATGATGCTGATTTGGGTGTAGCCGTATTGGGGAACGACAACGAAATTCTCCGTGGCGGCGGTGAGGTTGGTTTCGTGATCGCCGTAGTGGTGATTGCTCATTCCACTTTCAATGAAACGGGGACGCAGTTGTTTACCCTTTTGGGTGTATTCCACTAATTTGCCGGCTAAATGGGGCATTTGCACGGCGTAGAGGGCGTGGTTAAACACAAAAGGCGATTGCCAGCGATTTGACGGTAGCGGTTCGCTTTCGGCGTTGAGCGTTAGTTTGCCCTGTTCTAACCCGACCAATACGGTTCTTGCCCCTTCACCCTTGCCGGACATTACGGCGACCAACTGACTGTTTCCGTTGTGCGAAATGTGAGTTAGCTGGTTGGCTTCAAATACTAACCCTTTGATATTCAACGGTTCGGCTAAGGGTTCAAAGTTATGGCGTTCTAAATAGACTAGGCTGGCGGCTTCCATATCATCACCCAACACAGCGTGTTGATAGGTTTCCCGATCCGGTTCGGCTAATACCGCAATATGCCCTTGTTTAGCATTTTCACTGTTGAAATCAATTTGATACGGGCGTGCATCGGGCAAGACATATTGGCGGGAAAGCGCTGTGATTTTAGCGTGCTTACCTTCGGTTTCGATGCGAGCGAGTTTATAGCCGTCTTGCTGTTTGACGACGCCGATAGTAGCGAAAGCAAGAGCGTGCATTGTGGCGTTCTCTGCCATTGGAATCGTGGACGTATAGCGTTTATCTTTTGTCCACAGTAAAAAATGCCCGTTGGCATCGGCAAGGGCAATGCGACCATAATCCGCTTGCGGTGCGATCTTCGGCGAGACATTCTCGGCTAATCGTTGGGTTTGCCCGTCTTTTAATTGCCACAGTTCGCCTTGTTGATTGATGACGATCAGCTCGCCGTTTTCGGCAACGTCCATTTGGCTGATATATCCCACTGCTTTAAGTGGCTGTGGGGCGAGGTGAATAGCGGCGTTCGCAACGCCTGCGATAAAGAGTAGGCTGAGGGAAAATACGGTTTTCATTGTTCATATCCAACATATCATTACCGACCGCTATACAAGCGGTCGGATAGGGTTCATTGTTTGCAACGGCAATCATAACCAAATTTTGCCCGGCATACGCTATTTTTTCTTATATCGGAATGATAGGCGCGGTCATTTGAACCGCACCTGAGCGGGTTATTTTTCCAAATAGAGATCTTTTAGAAAATAAACGCCTTGCGGGCTTTTGCCCTCATAACCTTTTAATTTCGGGTTTTTAATGATTTGACCGGCATAGTGATAAATGGCAACAAACGGGTAATGGCTGTCTAGCTCGGCTTCCGCTTGAGCGTAGATTTCTGCCCGTTCGTCATCATTTTTGGCATAATAGGAATCGTGGATAAGCTGATCGAACCTTGGGCTGTTAAAGCCGATATAATTTTGAGCGCTATTGGAGAGGTAGTAGGTCAAAAAGGTCGTGGCCTCGTTATAATCGGCGATCCAAGCGGAGAACGCAAGAGTATAATTTTTCTGATTTTTGGTATCCAGAAAGGTTTTCCACTCCATATTTTTTAATTTAATATCCGCCATTCCGTCTAAATTCTTTTTCCACATTGAGGTTACCGCAATCGCAATTTCTTTCAAGCCCTCGTTTGTGTTGTAGAGCAACTCGGTTTTTAGCGGATTGGCTTTGCTATAACCGGCTTCGGCGAGTAATTTCTTAGCCGCATCATTGCGTTGGGCTTGCGTCCAACTGGCATATTCCGGCAGTTGAATCCGCTCACCGCCTTTAATGTACGGCGGGGTAAAGGTGAATGCCGGCGTTTGCCCGAAATTCAACACTTTATAGGTGATAATATCGCGCTCAACCGCTAAATTTAACGCTTTGCGTACCCGAATATCGTCAAAAGGCGGCGTTGCGAGGTTCATTTCATAGGTAAATGTACCCAATTTACGATTTCTATGAATTTGTGAACCATAGTCTTTTTGGAATTTGGCATCACGGTAGAGGCTGCCGGGGATATACGAAATATCCAATGCGCCGGTGCGATAGCGGGCAATTCCTGCTGTTTCGGTCAGGACATAAAAGGTTGCTTTATCAATCACCGTTTTTTCGTTATCCCAGTAATTTGGGTTGCGTTTTAGGACGATTTTTTCATTTAACACCCGTTCATCAATTTGATAAGCCCCGTTACCGACCAAATTTTGCGGGCGAGTCCATTCATCGCCGTATTTTTCCACAGTGGCTTTATGAACGGGATAGAGCGAAGCGTGCTGGGTTAAATCCACCGCATAAGGCACGGGCGCGGAGAGGGTCAGTTCTAACGTGTAATCATCAAGGGCTTTAATGCCGAGTGTGTCCGGCGCTTGTTTACCGTCAATAATGGCTTGCACATTTGCCATTTTCATAAAGAGCAAATAAGAGGCATAGGGCGAAGCGGTTTTCGGATCAACCAAACGTTGCCAAGCATAGACAAAATCGTGAGCAGTTACCGGATCGCCGTTCGACCATTTCGCATTGTGGCGTAAGTAAAAACGGACTTTCTGGGCATTGTCTAAATATTCCCACCGCTCGGCGACACCGGGAATAATCCGATCTTCCTCATCGGTATTGACCAAGCCTTCAAAGAGCTGGCGAGCCAGTAAACTTTCGTCCGAGCCTTCCATTTTTTGCGGGTCGAGCGTGGCGGCTTCGGCAGTGGTATGAATGGCGATTTCCTGTTTATCGGCGAGAACCGTCTCTTTGGGTGGTGAGGCGGCAAAGGCGGATTGCCCCAGCGTGACGAAAAGTGTTGCGGAAAGGAAAGGTTTGAAAAATCGTTTTATTTTCGCCGAAATGCTGTGTTGTGCTGTGAGCATAAATACATCTCCTGTAAAATGATTTTGCATAAAATCGGGCTGTGCCGACCGTTTGTATTGATAGCTTATTTTCCAAACAATGTAAAGATATTAAACCTTATGTTAATTTAATTTATTTCACGAAAAAATACTTATCAATAAAGGCGAAAGGTGGCTTTTTTGCGGCTATCCCCATAAAATAGGGCGATAAACGCACACAAAATTAACCTATAAGATCCAAGAATGACTTCAACAGACAAAGCACACACGCACACCCCAATGATGACCCAATATTTACAGTTGAAAGCGGAAAATCCGGATATTTTGCTGTTTTACCGAATGGGCGATTTTTACGAATTATTTTATGATGACGCTAAAAAAGCGGCGGCATTGTTGGATATTTCGCTCACCAAACGGGGGCATTCCGCCGGCGAACCGATTCCGATGGCGGGCGTGCCGTATCACGCGGTGGAAGGCTATCTGGCAAAATTGGTCGCATTGGGCGAATCGGTGGCAATTTGTGAACAAATCGGCGATCCGGCAAGCTCGAAAGGGCCGGTGGAACGAAAGGTTGTGCGAATTGTAACACCGGGGACGGTCAGCGATGAAGCGCTACTACCCGAACGGCAGGATAACTTAGTCGCCGCAGTCTATGTGGAAAAAAACGTGTTTGCCCTTGCCACCTTGGATATGACGTCCGGTCGTTTTTTGATTACCGAATTACCGAGCCAAGAGGCGTTGGCGGCAGAGTTGCAACGCACGCAGCCGGCGGAAATTTTGTACCCCGAAGGGTTTGCCTATCAGGATTTACTTGATCGTTATAAAGGATTACGCCGCCGTCAGATTTGGGAGTTTGAATTGGTTACCGCCATTCAGCTTCTCAACCGCCAATTTGGCACGCAAAATTTGAGCGGATTTGGGGTGGAAAAAGCGGTAGTTGCCCTGTGTGCCGCCGGTTGCCTGTTGCACTATGCCCAAGAAACCCAACGCACCGCATTGCCCCATATTAACGCTATTCATTTAGCCCAACGCACTGATACCATTTTGTTGGACGCTGCCACATGCCGCAATTTAGAATTAACCACCAATCTTAGCGGCGGCACGGAAAATACCCTCGCTGCTGTATTGGATAAATGTGTTACGCCAATGGGCAGCCGCTTGCTGAAACGCTGGATTCATCAACCGATTCGTGATGTGGCGAAGCTCACCGATCGCCAACAGACCATTCTCGCATTGCAAAAAAACGAACGGATCGATCCGCTTCAACCCTTGTTGCAGCAAGTCGGGGATATGGAGCGGATCTTGGCTCGGGTGGCATTGCGAACCGCGCGTCCACGGGATCTCACCCGCCTGCGTACCGCCTTGGCGCAAATCCCGCTGATTGTCGAAAATGCCTGCCAACTGACCCCTTGTTTAGACAAAATGTTGAGCCAATTAGCCGATTTCGGCGAATTACAGGCATTATTGGAACGGGCGATTATTGAAAATCCCCCGCAGTTGATCCGTGATGGCGGTGTGATTGCCGAGGGGTATAATGCCGAACTGGACGAGTGGCGGCAGTTGGCAGACGGTGCGACCAAATTTTTGGAAGAGTTGGAAGCCAAAGAGCGGGCGAAAACGGGCATTGATACCTTGAAAATCGGCTTTAATGCGGTGCACGGCTACTATATTCAGATCAGCCAAGCGCAAGCGCACCGAGCGCCGATGCACTACGTTCGCCGTCAAACCCTCAAGAATGCCGAGCGTTACATTATCCCCGAACTGAAAACCTACGAAGATAAAGTATTAAAGGCGAAAGGGGCATCGCTGGCGTTGGAAAAACAGCTCTACGAAGCATTATTTGATCTGCTGATGCCGCAACTGGCGGCGTTGCAACTGGCGAGTTTGGTATTAGCGGAACTGGACGTGCTGACCAACCTTGCCGAGCGGGCGGAGAGTTTAAATTATGTGATGCCGACTTTCAGTGCCGAGCGGGGCATTAAAATCAAAGGCGGGCGGCATCCGGTGGTCGAGCAGGTGTTGAAAACGCCGTTTATCGCTAATCCGGTCTATTTAAACGGGCAGCGCCATCTGTTGATTGTAACCGGCCCGAATATGGGCGGGAAAAGCACCTATATGCGCCAAATTGCCCTCATTACGCTAATGGCGTATATCGGCAGCTTTGTGCCGGCGGACAGTGCGGAAATCGGGCAGATTGATCGCATTTTTACCCGTATCGGCGCATCGGACGATCTGGCATCGGGGCGTTCAACCTTTATGGTGGAAATGACGGAAATGGCGAACATTTTGCATCAATCAACCGAAAACAGCTTGGTGCTGGTGGATGAAATCGGGCGTGGCACGTCCACCTATGACGGCTTATCGCTGGCGTGGGCGTGTGCCGAATGGCTGGCGAGAAAATCCCAATCGCTCACCCTGTTTGCGACCCACTATTTTGAATTGACCGCCTTGCCGAATCAGCTCAAAGGTGTTGCGAACGTTCATTTAGATGCCCTTGAACATCACGACACGATCGCCTTTATGCACCAAGTGCAAGAGGGCGCAGCAAGCAAAAGTTACGGCTTGGCGGTGGCAGCCCTTGCCGGTGTGCCGAAAGCGGTCATTCAGCTCGCCAAACAAAAATTGGCACAGTTGGAGCAACTTTCCCAGCAAACCGCCGAATTAAACCGCAATGTGCAGGGCGATTTACTGTTTCACGCCGATTTGCAAGAGACACCGACAATCGACCCGCTTGCCGAACCGAGCGAAGTGGAAATCGCCTTACGGGCTATCGATCTTGACGATCTCACCCCAAAACAAGCGTTGGATAAACTCTATCAGTTGAAGCGATTGTTGAAGTAGGGGTAAAAGGTAAAAATGCCGTTTGATTTAGCGTCAAATGGTATTTACTTTGAGGTTCCTAGATAACTGATAAATTTCCCATTTAGGATAAACGTTATAATGAGAAAAAGTCGTTTAAGTCAGCATAAATAACATAAACTCAAATGCGGGTATGGTAAGGAGGATAATGATAAATAGCAGTTATTGTCCCTGATAACCGCACATCAAAGCGAAATGGAATGACCAGGAAAAATCTTAGCAGGGCGTGGTAAGCAGAAAGCACCAAGCAATCTATCACCTTGAGACTATCCCCTGAAGTTATTCAATCATTCAGAGCAACGGGACAAGGTTGGTAGACTCGTGTTAACGAAGTGTTGCTAAACTATATAAAACCACGGACTACAAGGGCGCATAGAGCCCTTTTTCTTTACCGTCTCATCAATTGAGATCAGCCAGCCTGTCATTTATTCAAGGCAAATGAACTATCAATCCAAACGCTGATATTGAGGGGATAACAGAAATCTTGATACCTCCAAAGACTTGATAGTAAATACTTTGTTGTGTCTAGAGAACTCGGATCAGTTCGGGGCAGATATTGTCTTCCTGTATTGTAAACATTACAATCACCTTTCATAAATATAAAGGAGAAAGAATGTACACACTGAAGCAAACACCAATTTTTCGAAATTGGTTTAGAGATATAAAAGATCCACTGGCTAAGATTTTAATGGTGAAATACATTGAGCAATCCGAACGGGGTATGTTAGACGAGTGGAGATTTGTAGGGAGTGGCATTTATGAAATGCGGGTGAATATTGGTGAGGGCTACCGTATTTATTTCGCACAAGGTGAAGGGAGACTTTATTTATTAACCGGCAGTAATTGTAAAACATCGCAACAAGAGGATATTGAAAAAGCAAAGTTATTGTGGTCTGAATATCAGCAATTAAATAAACAAATTAAAAAATATAGAGGCAGCAATGAATAATGAAAATCTTTTACCGGAAACAGAATATCAAATGGATATTACCCATTTTGATGTCGCAGAATATTTAGAAAATGATGAATTGATCGCCTTATATCTGGCGCAAACATTAAAAAACGGTACGGATGAAGAATTTATCCAAGCGTTAAACCATATTGCCAGAGCAAAAGGAATGAACGAGCTGGCGAAAAAAGCGGGCATTGGGCGGGAAAGCTTGTATCAGACGCTTTCGAGCAGTAAGCCTCGCTTTGAAACAATCTGTAAAATTCTAAATGCACTGAATATTGAATTAGTGCCTACTGTCAAAAACGCCTAATTCTGTTGAATAAGGGTGAGGTCATCGCCCTTCTCTGCCTAACGATTTACAATTTTAGCCGCTGGGTTAGAATAGTCGATATACTTCCACACCACTTCTTTTACCGCTAATGAAAATGCCTAAGCGTAAACGCCCGACGTTACAAGATATTGCCGACCATCTTGGGATCACTAAGATGACGGTTAGCCGCTATTTACGCAATCGCAATACGGTTGCGCTTGACACACAAGTCCGTATCGCCGAGGCGATCGAACAGTTCGGCTACATTCCAAATCGTGCCCCCGATATTCTGTCGAATGCGAAAAGCCGAGCCATTGGCGTGCTAGTGCCCTCTTTAACCAATCAGGTGTTTGCCGATGTGATAAAGGGTATTGAACAAATTACCGATCAGGCGGGCTATCAAACAATGTTAGCCCATTACGGATACAGTGTGGAGAAAGAGGAACAGCGGATTGAATCGCTGCTTTCCTACAATATTGACGGCATTCTGTTATCGGAAAACCACCATTCCGCCCGTACCCTAAAAATGTTAGACGTGGCGCAAATCCCAGTGATTGAAATGATGGACAGCAGTGAAATGGGGCGACAACAAGCGGTCGGTTTTGACAATATTTCTGCAGCGCAAGCAATGGTTGAAACAATGATTGCAAGAGGGAAACGCCATATCGCCTACTTTTGTGCGCGAATGGATAAACGCACCCGGCTCAAAATGCAGGGCTACCAACGTGCAATGACAAAACACGGTTTGACGGCATATTGCATCAGTACCGAAGAACCCTCTTCGTTCACTTTGGGGGCAAAGCAGCTTCGGCAAGCGTTGGCGGAATATCCGGTGTTAGACGGCATTTTTTGTACTAATGATGATTTAGCGATCGGTGCACTGTTTGAGTGCCAGCGGCTTGGTATTGCCGTGCCGAGCGAAATGGCGATTGCCGGCTTTCACGGCCACGATGTCGGGCAATCCCTCACTCCGCAACTTGCCACCGTCATTACCCCCCGTTTAATGATTGGCAGAACTGCCGCCGAGCAACTGTTAGCCCGTATTCACGGAGAGGCACAATCTGCCGGTCTAATTGATTTAGGCTACCAAATCCATTTAGGTGAGAGTATCTAACCTGTTGCTTGAATGACCTCAATACAGCGTGTTACCACTTGCTCAAACGGAGCATCAATATCAATGAAACAGACATCTTGTTCGTCCAGTTGCGGCAATTCCAAGGTGTCAAACTGACTTTTGAGCATCGCCGCTTTCATAAAATGCCCTTGCCGTTGCGCTATTCGCTGTAAAATTAATTCAAATTCACCGTGTAAGAATAGGAATTTTATTGGCGGATTAGCAGCTCGGATCTGATCCCGATAGACTTTTTTTAAGGCAGAGCAGACAATGATCCCCTGCTCGTTTTTCTGTGTCAGGCTAAATACCGCATCGTTGATACGAGCCAGCCAAGGCTGGCGGTCATCATCATTAAGTGGCTGTCCTTGTGCCATTTTCACAATATTAGCACGAGGGTGGAGATCGTCCCCGTCAATGAATTTTAGCCCTAAATGCTGCGCAACCGCCGTGCCTATTGAGGTTTTACCGGTGCCGGATACCCCCATTACGATAAATGCTTTTCCGATAATCATAAATATTCCCTAAGTTACCGATAACAGAGTGAAAGCACCAATTTACCATTTTTATCGCTGTTTTTTCTGAAAAGTTAATCAAAATGTGAAGATGTTCACACTTTTTAAATAAAAATTAGCGATATATTTCCTATGTAACTAAATAATGGTATGTTACCGATAACAATAACCAAAAGGAGAGGAAAATGCTGATTTTTATTATGGTTGCCGCCATTTTATTATTGCTGGTGCTGATCATTAAATTCAAAGTGCACGCTTTTGTTGCGTTAATTACGGTCAGTCTTTTAACCGCATTGGCCGCCGGTATTCCGGTGGATAAAATTATGTCGACTTTATTAAGCGGCTTCGGTAATACCTTGGCATCGGTTGCCTTATTGGTTGGGTTGGGGGCAATGATTGGGCGGTTACTGGAAATTACCGGTGGCGCAAAAGTATTGGCGGATACGCTCATCAACCAATTTGGCGAACACAAAGCACCTTTTGCTTTGGGGGTAGCGTCCCTTCTATTCGGTTTCCCGATCTTCTTTGATGCCGGTTTAGTGGTGATGCTGCCGATTATTTTTAGTGTGGCGAAACGGTTTGGCGGCTCGGTGTTGCGTTATGCGTTTCCCTCTGCGGGCGCATTTGCCGTGATGCACGCTTTCTTACCGCCGCACCCCGGCCCTGTTGCCTCCGGTGATTTATTGGGCGTAAATATGGGGTTGTTAGTCATTGTCGGCTTGGTATGTGCTATCCCGACTTGGTATATCGGCACTTACCTTTTCAGTCAGTTTATCAGCAAACGGATACAGGTTGATTTGCCCAAAGCCTTTCTCAATGCCTTATCGGTGAACGATGTTGCGGTACAAAATCCGCCGTCCTTTGCCCGAGTCATCACCGTATTATTATTGCCGATCGGTTTAATTCTATTTGATACAGGGTTAAACACCCTAACGGTTGCAAAAGTGATTGACGGTACGGAATTATGGGTACAAATCCTACGTTTAATCGGCAAAACGCCGGTTGCCCTGTTAATCACTTTGATCGTGGCGATTTTACTTTTGCGGGATAAACGCAGTTATGCGCAAATTGAGCAGATTTGTAACAACGCACTGGGGCCGATTTGTGCGATTGTATTAGTAACCGGAGCGGGCGGAATGTTTGGCGGCGTCTTGCGAGCCAGCGGTATTGGCGATGTTTTATCTGCGATGATGTCTGATACCGGAATGCCGATTGTGGTGGCTGCTTTTATTATCGCTGCGGTCTTACGGGTAGCGCAAGGATCGGCAACCGTAGCACTGACTACAACCGCCGCACTCATTGCCCCGATGGTTACCAATGCAACGGATTTAAGCCAGTTTGATCGCTGCTTTATCGTGATTGCCATCGCCTCCGGTGCGACGGTGTTATCCCACGTCAATGACTCTGGCTTCTGGCTAATGAGCCGCTTTTTAGAAATGGACGAAAAGACCACGCTCAAAACCTGGACGTTACTTGAAACCTCAATTGGTATTGTCGGCTTCGGCATTGCGTTGCTGGGTAGTGCGTTATTGTAAGAGGCTACAAGCGGTCGGATGAGAGGAAGATTTTGTAATTTATTGAATAGGTTGATGATGCGATTAAAGTCTTGATTTCTAAACGAAGCAGTATATTCATTCTGCGGTATAAACAAGAAGTCCTCTTGATAGTCTATACCAAGAGGACTTTTTTGAATTGGAAATAATGAGACTAAGCCTCAATTGGTGCACGCCAGTCATCAGAACCGGATGTCCCTGCGGAAGTATGTTCCCAGGTAACTTTACGGTAAGCTAGGGAAAGCTCAAGTAATTGCGTAAATTCACGTTGTGAAGGGTCTTGGGCATGTGGCATTTTTAAGTCAATGCTGACGATAGTGGCATCTTCCAATGATGTGGTGAAGAAATGCTCTTGTTTTCCTTCCACAGAGGTACGATACCATTTTAGTTCCACGGTCGGTAGCATTTCACCGGAGGCTAGTGCATTATAAAGTAATGGCACAGCTTTATTGAGTGCTACCGTTAATTTGAGTGGTTTGTGTGCACGTTGACCGGAAGGTTGACCGGATTGTGGATCGGTTGGGGTTTCAATAACGTGTTTAACTTCTTGAACCAGCATTTCATCTTCGTGTCCTTGGACAAAAATATTCCCGACAGATTCAGCCGTAAAAGCACCCGCAGTAATATTGCCCTGTGTTTTACCGGTAATGGAGACATAACAAGGAGTTGGCATAGTAAACCTCTTTAAGTTAAATTTAGGTAGTTAAGAAATGAAAGAATATAGCTTTATATTCTCGTGATCAATTCAAGTCAGATATTACTTTTTCTCCCCTCCCTTTGCAAGCTAAAATTTGTTTATTGTATGAGCAGAACAGTTCTGTTTTTTGACAAAATAGGGTAACATATCCCTCAAATGGTTAAGGAAACAGCACTATGGCAAAGACTCCCCTTTCTTCTTTATTGAATCAAACAGAGGCAATTAGCAACGTAACTGACACGCTTAATGAGGCAAACGGTGTGGTTGGCAATGCAAAATTAGCCAAAGCCCTATCAAATACCGATAAAGTAATTAATACGGTTAAAGGGGTAGGTCAGTTAGCCAATGATGTATCCGCTATGGCGGTTGGGGTGGATTCTGTGATGGCGGGGCTGAATACTGCCTCGCAACTCGGTGTCGGGGGTGAGAAAGTGGCAAAACGGCTAGGTCAGGCTCAAGAGGTTATCCGATTAGCTCAAAAAGCCGGTAAAATGGCAAATCAACTGCCTGCACTGGCGCAATCCCCTGTCAAAGCGATGTCTGCAATGCTGTCCGGTCAAGCCGCGACGTTTCCTGCCGGTTTACAATTTACGTTCCAAGCCTTTAATCTCCCGCCTGAGACTTTTTCCGTTGTCGAATTTAAAGGGGAAGAGGGATATAGTGAGCTGTTTCAGTTCACGCTTACGCTCATCAGTGATAAACCGAATATCGCGTTTAATCAAGTGTTGGATTCACTGGGCACACTGTCCATTTATCGAGACGGTATTTTATTACGCAGCTTCACCGGTATGGTGGCGGAGTTTGAAAAAGGTGAGACCGGTTTTCATAAAACCTATTATACCGTTCAACTCCGCCCGGAATTTTGGCGAACAACATTGCGTACAAATTCACGGATTTTCCAGCAAAAAGACCTCAAAAAGATTGTCGGCACGATTTTGACCGAACACGGCATCAGCCAGTATGCCTATAACTTCAAAGACGCTCACCCGATACGGGAGTTCTGTGTCCAATACCAAGAAACGGATTTTGATTTCCTCTGCCGTTTATTAGCCGAAGAAGGCATTTTCTTCTATTTTGAATTTCAACCAAAACAGCATACGCTGATTTTCTGTGATAATGCCGATTCATTAGTTACGGGCGAAACCATTAGCTATAACCCCAATCCGGAAGCGACCCGGCGTGAATCAATGATTTGGCGCTTTAAGCGGGCAGAACGGGTGCGGGTATCAAGCACTCAATTACGGGATTACACCTTTAAAAAGCCCGGTTGGAATGCCCAATTTGGCAAACAAGCGAGTGATTTGGACAATCAGCGGCAAGCCTATGAATATTTTGAATACCCGGCTCGCTTTAAACAGGCGGATAGGGGCAAAGCGTTCAGCCAATACCGACTAGACAGTTTACGCAATGAAGCCCATCAAAGTGCAGGGGAAAGTAATGCAACGGAATTAGTATTAGGCACGCGGTTTGTATTAAAAAACCACCCGGATAAATCGCTCAATCGCCCTTGGCAACCTATTCGCCTCAGTCATTTCGGTCGTCAGCCACAGGGGGCTGAAGCCGAAGCGGATTTACAAGGCAGTGGCACTTACTATCAAAATCATTTTCAATTTATTCCGATAACTCAAACGTGGCGACCGCTTGCGATACCGAAACCGCAAGTCTTTGGCCCTCAAATGGCGATGGTCGTCGGGCCAAAAGGGGAAGAAATTTTTACCGATAAATTCGGGCGGGTGAAAGTCCAATTTTTATGGGATCGATACGGTGAAGGCAATGACCGCAGCTCGTGTTGGATCCGGGTGAGTCAGCCTTGGGCGGGAGCCGGATTTGGTGGTATTACCATTCCGCGTATCGGGCAAGAGGTCATTGTCAGCTTCCTTGAAGGCGACCCCGACCAACCGATTATTATCGGACGCACCTATCACGCCGAAAATCTCCCACCGGGTACGTTACCGAAAGCAGCAACCCAAACGATTATTAAGTCCCAAACCCACAAGGGCAAAGGATCTAACGAACTGCGAATGGAAGACAGCAACGGCAAGGAAGAGCTTTATCTCCACGCTCAAAAAGATATGAACACAGTGGTGAAGAACGACCAGCGGACAACGGTACAAAAGGGGAATAAAGAACTGTTCGTGGAGTTGGGTAACCAACTCACCCAAATCGGCATTGGTTTTCTCACGGAGCGTATTGGTGGCGGTCGGATTACCGAATCAAATATGGTGAGTGTCAAAACCAGTAAAGCCGGTGTGGGAGAAGCTGCATTACCGGGGACGCAGACTTATCAGGCAGATGATGAAATCTTACTGAAAGTGGGGGAGCAGACCTCAATATTGATGAATAATGAGGAAATCCAATTAAAATTTGGTGAGTCGATCGTCAAACTGAATGCCAATGGTGTGTTTGTGAATGGGTCGAAAGTGGGGTTAAATAGTCCGAAGGCAGAGAGTGATACGGGAGAAGGCGCATCGGCGGCGGTATTATCCCCGACAGAAGAACAAGTCCAAGACGGCGGCGGTGGCCGAATGGCACACGGGGGCGAAATTGGACAAGGAGGCGGTGCGAGTGGTCAGGGTTCTGCGGGAAGTTCAGGAGGTAAAGGCGATAAGGGTGGCTTAGGCGCATCAGGTGAGATGTGTAAACCACCCCAAATGGGACAAGCTAAGGGAAATTCATCTTCCGATATGTGTAAACCACCTCAAATGGGGCAATCCGGCAATCCGTCTTCCCCGCTTTCCGGCGGGGTTGGTGATGTGCCTCCGGGTGCAAAATCTTTTATGCCGGATAAACGTGCGCGCTCTAATAAGCAGTGCCCAAGAGTTGGGCATCCGGTTAATCCTGTGTTGGGGATTAAAGTATTGGGTGAGGAAGTGGATTTTGCTTTCGAGGGTATTCTGCCATTGAGTTGGACACGCAGTTACTACTCCGACCAAATCGGGACAGGCTGGTTAGGTCAAGGTTGGAGTGTGCCGGGGGTACAGCGTTTAGTGAAAGTGCCGGCGGGAATGCGCTATATTGATGAGCAGGGTTCGGAATTAGCCTTACCTGCGCTTGAACCTGCCTCCGGTGCGGTCTTTTTACCGGAACACCAACTTTGGGTGCAACGAACCGGGTATGATGATTATGTGCTTCAGCCGTTAGACCGTCGGTTATCGTTCTCTTTTACCGGGTTACGCTTGCAAGATGGCGTACATTATCCGCTCACTAAGGTTGAAGACCGCTACGGTAATCAGCAACGTTTTATTTATCAACCACAAACAGGCTTGCCGCAATATATGATTGACGGTAACGGTCGCACATTCAGCCTCTTGTTTGACACGATTAACGAAGGGAAAGATACCCGTCTTATCTCTATTGCGCTTTTAGCGAAACAGGCAGACTTATCCGAAGCACAGAAAGACCTTCACCGGCAAGGCGAGGTGTTGGTTGGTTATGCCTATGATGAGGCGGGGGATTTGGCTCAAGTCATTGACCGCTACGGCAATATTACCCGCACCTTTAGCTACCGCAATCACATAATGGTGTCTCACCGAGACAGTGCCGGCTTAGAGGCGTATTATGAGTATGACAACCCAAGCCTAACCGGTAAAGTGCTTCGTCATCACACCAATCTGGGTGAGCAATGGCAGTTTATTTACCACCCAAGCTATACCGAAGTGATTGATACGTTAGGCAGACGGGAATATTACTATTTTAATGAACATCAAGAATTAACCGGTCAGATATTTGCCGACGGCAGTCAAAGTCAAAATGAACGTGATGATATGGGGCGAGTGGTTAAACAAACCGACCGCAATGGTAAAACCACCCGTTATGTTTATACGCCACAGGGTCAGGTGAGTAAGGTTATTCAACCTGACGGGCAAGAAACCCGTTACGAGTATGACAATCAAGGTCGTCTCATTCGCCAAACCAATGGGGCAGGGCATACTACACGGTATGAGTATGACGACAAAGGCAGTTTAATTGCCGAACAACAAGGCAATCAGCGTATCAGGTTCCGTTATACCGAAAGCGGTTTAATCAGCAGTATGACCGACCCGCTCGGCAACGAGACCCGCTACCATTACAATGCCGATAACCAACTTGCTGCCCAAACGGACTGTTCCGACAACCGCACGGAATGGCATTATACCCCGACAGGGCAAATCAGCCGTTTGATTGATGCGGCAGGCAATGAAACCCGCTATCGCTATGATAATCAACAACGGCTGACACAAATTGATTATCCGGACGGCAGTCAGGAGCAATTTAGCTATGACTCGGCAAACCGTCTTGCTATTTACACGGACGGCAACGGCAGCCAAACCGAATACCGCTATGCGTTAGACGGCTTACCAACCCAACGGATTAACGCCTTGGGCAACGTGTTCCATTATCAATACGACCCGGCAAGACGGCTTTCGGCACTGGTGAATGAGAACCAAGCAAGCTACCGTTTCGAGTATGACGAGGGCGACCGTTTAATCGGCGAAAGCGGTTTTGACGGCAAATACACCCGCTACCACTACCAAAACGGCGACTTGGTTGAACAACAGGTCTCGGCGAGCCGTAACAGCCCGCCGCTGCGTACCCATTATTTTGAACGGGACAGCTTTGGCAGATTGATAGCCCATAAAGCCCAAGCAAGCGAAAGCACCCAACCCGATATGGTGGCAGAATACGGTTATGACAGCGAACACCGTCTCAACCTCGCCCGCAACGGTGAGAGCGAATTGCAATTTGAGTACGACCGTTTCGGACGGCTTATCAGCCAAAGTTGCAAAACGGCGGGCAAAACCGACCGCTTTCAGTATCAGTATGACGCCAACGGCAACCGCACTCAAACCCGCCTGCCAAACGGTGAAACGCTCGATTACCTCTATTACGGCAGCGGGCATTTAAGTGCGATAAAACATAACGGCACGCTGATTAGTGAATTTGAACGGGATAATCTGCATCGGGAAATCCAACGCACGCAAGGTGCGCTGACGACCCGCTATGCGCTTGACCCGGTGGGGAAATTGACCGCCCAACTTAACGCGCAAATTGAACGCCGTTACCAATACGATAACGCGGGAAATCTGGCCCAAAGTCGGGATAACCTCACTCAAAACACACACTACGGCTACGATAAACTAGGACGCTTAACCCAAGCGAAAAGCCTGTTGAGCCAAGAGACGTTTGCGTTCGACCCGGCACACAACATTATCGAACGGGAAGGGCAAAGAGAGCAGGACAACAAGGTCAATCAATATCACGGCACGCATTATCGCTATGACGGCTTGGGCAATCTGGTTGAACGTAAACTGGCGAGCGGCGAAACGCAATATTACCGTTATGACCTGAACGACCAACTGATAGAGGCAAAAATCATCAAAGCCAACGGTCAGGAAGCTATTTGGCACTACCGCTATGACCCGCTGGGCAGACGGTTAAACAAGCGGTCGGCAACGCACGAAAATCTGCAAACGGATTTTGTATGGGACGGCAGCCATTTAATCCAAGAACAGAACGGAGACAATCGCTACACCTACATTTACACCCACCCGGAGAGTTACGAACCGTTGGCGCAAATAAAAGACAATGGTGAAGTAGCCTATTACCACTGCGATCAAATCGGGATACCGAGAGAGCTGACCGACCAACAGGGTAACATACTGTGGTACGCCAGCTATAAAGGTTGGGGCGAACTGCAAGGCGAACATAATCTGAAAGGTGTTCATCAGCCGTTAAGACTGCAAAACCAATATGCCGACAAGGAAACGGGATTACATTACAACTTCTTCCGTTACTATGAACCAACAGTAGGACGATTTACAACTCAAGACCCGATAGGATTAGCGGGCGGGGAGAATTTGTATCGGTTTGGGGATAATATATTGAACTATATAGATCCATTAGGATTATTTACATATCATGGGAATTGGTGTGGTCCTGATTGGACTGGAGGGAGAACTGAAAGCTACAATAAAGGAAGAGATTATAATAATTATTATTCCAATCCTATTAGTCAATTAGATGCAGCCTGTAAAAAACATGATATATGTTATTCTAAATGTCGGGAAACCTTTCAGTGTTCAGGGTTTGAGAAAGAAAAATGCATGAAAAAGTGTGATAACAAATTAGTTTCATCATCTAAATCTATTAAGAAAGAAGCTAATTCTTCTAAATTAGAGCGAAAAGGACTAGAGATTGTTATTGGAATGCATATGGGGGTAGAGCATTTACCGGAGTCGTCTTGTCCTAATTACTTAGATGAAGTAATACTGAGGACTTATCCATATCTAAAATAGGTAAAAAATGAAATTTATACCATTATTTGTTACGTTAATGTTTTTTATTATTCCTTGTGTACTACTTGAGTACTATTCATGGATGGCATTTATGTTTTTATTATATTTTTGTTATCCTGTGATGGGGGTTATTCTATTACTGTCTCCAGTAATAGATATTAATCCCATTTTATCTATAATTATCTGTTATATATATATTTATTTTTTATCTTTTATGCTTGTTTATATTTATCATTTTTTTAATAATAAACATTTATACTGGATGTTTTTTATATGCTTTTTTATACTTTATTTCTCTGGATTGTTTTTTGTGAAAACTAATTGTTGGTAATAATTAATTTAAAGTATGAAAGAGGTAGTTGTTGAACCACAAAAATCTGCAAACGGATTTTGTGTGGGACGGCAGCCATTTAATCCAAGAACAGAGCGGAGAAAATCGCTACACCTACATTTACACCCACCCGGAGAGTTACGAACCGTTGGCACAAATTCAGGTTGCAAAAAATGGCGAGAAACAGACCGCTTACTACCACTGCGACCAAATCGGGATACCAAGGGAATTAACCAATGAAAAGGGCGAGTTATGTTGGTATGCAAGCTATAAGGGTTGGGGCGAACTGCAAGGCGAACATAATCTAAAAGGCATTCATCAGCCGTTAAGACTGCAAAACCAATATGCCGACAAGGAAACGGGGCTGCATTACAATTTCTTCCGTTATTATGAGCCAACAGTAGGACGGTTTATAAACCAAGACCCGATAGGATTAGCGGGTGGGGAGAATTTGTATCGGTTTGAAAGTACGGTACAAAATCAAATTGATCCGTTAGGGTTATTTGCTATAGCAATACCTTGGGTTATTTCGGGTTTAGAATATGTAGTATCAGCTGTGGCTGGGCTAATGATTGGTGCTGCAATAGTAGAAAGCACTAAAGATAATTCAAAAGAAAAAGAGCAATCATGTTCTAAGAATATATGCCCGCCATGTCAACCATATCCAGTAGGTACTGTTGGATATCAAGGCCCCAAATCTGCAACTAGGGGAATGCATGGAACTAGGGCTGGAACTGGTGAACTCCACTATATTTTATTTGAAGTTCAGCAACTTCCATATGAGAAAGGATGTAAATGTAGATGGCAAGAAACAAATAGAATTGCTGGGCATCATTATATGCATCAACCTAATTCTGCATTTGCTGTTGATTTAAATGGAAAGGGAAGACCCCCTGCCTATCCATAATTGAGGATCTATGCATTATCATTATAAAGTTGAATATTTTACTATTTTTGAGAAAGTATATTATAGTCAATCTGGTCAGAGCATTGTTATACCAGAATTGTGGAAAAGTCTAGATTGGGACAATGATAATTATCTCAAAGAATTATCAAAATATGTTAGTAGTAACTTTCATTCAGATATTTATAATTCTAGTTATTTATATATTAAAAATCTCTCTTTTTTTGACAAATTAAAAAGTCTCCAATATTTTTCCATATTCACAGCCATTCCTATAATAGAAAGAATTGAAAAATATAATGAGTTTTATTTAAGCAACTTATATGAATCTGTTTTAAAAGAGTTGGTTTTTGTTGGGTGGAATCCTAAATGCTATGTGGGTTCAGCATTAACTGATGGTATTTATCCTATATATCTTATAAATGGAAATATAATTAAGAATAGAAGCTTAAATATAAATATAAATATAAATAGATTTGGGCTTATAAGTACAGAGTTAGATTGTTTAGAGATATGTCGTGTAAATAATGAAAATAATGAATATGATGAAAATGATTTTTGGTATCCCACAAAATTATATGTAGATAAAAATACTTTCCAATTTATCAACCAATAGGTATAGCGAGACGCTTACTACCACTGCGACCAAATCGGGATACCGAGAGAGCTGACCGACCAACAGGGTAACCTACTGTGGCACGCCAGCTACAAAGGGTGGGGCGAACTGCAAGGCGAACATAACCTGAAAGGTGTTCACCAGCCGTTAAGACTGCAAAACCAGTACTTTGATAAAGAGACAGGGCTACATTATAACTTCTTCCGTTATTACGAACCGATAACCGGGCGGTTTACAACCCAAGACCCGATAGGATTAGCGGGTGGGGAGAATTTGTATCGGTTTGAGGCAACGATCCAGAATGCAATCGATCCTTTAGGCTGGGCAATTCCTATTCCTATTTTTTATGGAGGATTGGCCATTGCTACATCAATAGGCTTAATAGGAACTCAGCAGGCATTAGAGAATAGCTCTACGACAAATACCAAGGATAGAGCACAACCGATAGCTGCTAAATCTATAGCTGTTAGTGAGTGTTCGGATAAAGAACGCAAAAAACGATGTAAAAAATGGGGAGTAGGAACTCCTAAAGATGCTCAAAGAAAAATCAGTAGGGGACAAGGATCTAAAAATATTAGTATGATTCATGAACCAGATGAGAAAAATGTTCCTGGCCCACAATGGCATGCTCATGATTTTGGAAACGAAGCATTGAATTTAGATGGCTCATTACATCACCGTAATTTTCCTAATTTCAGTAAAGATGATAAGGATTTCTTATTTTGTCATGGTTGGAATATATAAATATAGGAGTAAATATGTTTTATAGAAATATTTTATCCATTTTAGATAATAATAAGTTTATTATGTTCGATAATATTATCAATTATAAAGGAGCATTTGAAGAGCCTAGTTTAGTTTTAAGACATGATCAAGTAAATTCATTAAATATGAGTGTAAAAGATATTAATGCAACATTATTTAATTTGGCATTATTTCATCTTAGAAATATAAAACTTATCGCTAAAAATAAGTTAAGCGAGAAAGAATTTAATGATCTCTTTATTTGTTTAACTATTACAGATGATATTAGTGAAGATTATTTTATAACGCCTAACTTTTATGTTAGCAATATAAAAAATATGACCTTTTTACAGAAGTTAGAACAGTGTAAAAATAAGATAATAAATAATATTTTTATTGAGCTTGATGTATTTAAATCAATTTCAATTTTAGAAAGCACATGGTTTGATAATAATTGTAATCGCAAATTGAGTAGATATTACATAGTGTCAGATGAAATGATTAGAAAAATAAGACCTAATTTTTTAGAGTAATATGGGAATGGGTATTTAAGTGCGATAAAACATAGCGGCACGCTGATTAGCAAATTTGAACGGGATAAACTGCATCGGGAAATCCAACGCACCCAAGGCGCATTGACAACCCGCTATGCGCTTGACCCGGTGGGGAAATTGACCGCCCAACTTAACGCGCAAATTGAACGCCGTTACCAATACGATAACGCGGGAAATCTGACCCAAAGTCGGGACAACCTCACCCACACCACGCACTACGGCTACGACAAACTGGGACGCTTAACCCAAGCGAAAAGCCCGTTGAGTCAAGAGACGTTTGCGTTCGACCCAGCGCACAACATTATCGAGCGGGAGGGGCAAAGAGAGCAGGACAACAAGGTCAATCAATATCACGGCACCCATTATCGCTATGACGGCTTGGGCAATCTGGTTGAACGTAAATTGGCGAGCGGCGAAACGCAATATTACCGTTATGACCTGAACGACCAGCTTATTGAAGCGAAAATTATCAAAGCCAACGGTCAGGAAGCTATTTGGCACTACCGCTACGACCCTCTGGGCAGACGGTTAAACAAGCGGTCGGCAATGTACGAAAATCTGCAAACGGATTTTGTATGGGACGGCAGCCATTTAATCCAAGAACAGAGCGGAGAAAATCGCTACACCTACATTTACACCCACCCGGAGAGTTACGAACCGTTGGCACAAATTCAGGTTGCAAAAAATGGCGAGAAACAGACCGCTTACTACCACTGCGACCAAATCGGGATACCGAGAGAGCTGACCGACCGAGAGGGCAACCTACTGTGGCACGCCAGCTATAAGGGTTGGGGCGAACTGCAAGGCGAACATAATCTGAAAGGTGTTCATCAGCCGTTAAGACTGCAAAACCAATATGGGGCAGAGTAAGCTGTTATTTTAAGTAAAGTGTTCGTGCTATCCTGACTATTTCATTGTTGCAAAAAAAACTTATCTAGGCTAGACTGGTTTTGTTCAAATTTTGTAACATTTTTCTGTTTAAACACATAAAAAGGTGGTTTTAATGAGTAAAGGCAAAGAGGGGTCAGTCGCCCCTAAAGAGCGAATTAACATCAAATATGTTCCGGCAACTGGCGATCAAGTCGCAGAGGTTGAATTACCTTTGAGTATGTTGGTGGTTGGCGATATGAAAGGTCGGGCGGAAGATACGCCGATTGAAGAAAGACAGATGGTGTCGATTGATAAAAATAATGGGGCTGTACTAGATAACTAGGGAAATCTAATTTCAGGTTAGAATAATCCCTATGAGAAGAAGTCGTTTAAGTCAGTACAAGCAAAACAAACTGATTGAACTGTTTATTGCGGGTGTTACTGCTCGC
>NZ_SPPA01000019.1:0-56014 GCF_004569585.1 Muribacter muris
TTCCCCATGTGAGAGTAGGGCACCATCAGGGTATTAATTAAAGCAAGAAAGCAAAAACAAAAGTAGAGACCCCTAAGCTGAACAGCTTGGGGGTTTTTATGTTTGTAATGCAAAAGTGAACTTTATATTCCTTAGCTGAAAGGAAAGGTAGGGACGCCATGCTAGCGTCCCCACGGATTTTATTGTCAGTCTTTATTTTAAGCTGAGTTTAGTCATCACTATCTCACCGCATTCACGATTATTTACCGCATTTTACTGCTCCTCTTTCAGCTCGTTCTATTTTTAAATCCCTTTATCCAACCAGCGCAAGCGGTTGATTTTAGGCATAATTTTACAAAAGGCAAACCAGTGTACACTGGTTTTGTTTTCTCTTGCAGAGAAAACAAAATAAACCCTGAAGAAAAAATCTCTTTAAGAAGAGGAGGAGTATAAGTATGAAAAGAAATATTAATGAAGTGATCTCAAAATTTACGGTCGAGAAGCAAGATATCCAACATCGCTATTACAGTTTTGATTTTTGTTATTCTCATTTTCGTTCTTCAAAGGAAAGCGGACATATTGATATTGAAAAAAGTTGCCAAGTACTATGGGGGTATTTAGCAAGTTGGGGAATGTTGCGTGGTTCAAGTTTTTTATTACAGAAGAATCCAACCTATTTAAAAGACCTTATCAATTGGATTTATTCTAAACCTTTAAGCACTTGGGAAATCGATGTTGAGTATTATAGCGATAAGGCCGAAGATATTTTAATGCTATATCATCAAGCAAAGGAACATCTTCTGAAAGGTAATAACCATGAGGCAGTCACTTTAGTGACTAAAGTATTATTAGGTGTATTTGCTATTATTCCGGCTTATGATCGTTTCTTTAAGAAAGCATTTAGTGAAATTGCAGGTAATCATTGTAGGTTTAGTGTGCCGAATAAAAAATCGTTGGGTATTATTTATGAATTCTATCTGGAAAATAGAGAGGAGATTGAAAAATTAAGTAAAGCGTTTAACGTACTTGATTTTAATGGTCAGCCAACAAAATATTATTATTCGAAAGCGAAGATTATTGATATGTATGGGTTCCAGCTTGGGCTTAATTACCAATGAGTAAAGCTATTTTAGCGATATATTGCCTAAATCAGCCACGTTAAATAAATTTTATAGTATAAGTATTTTTAATATTTATGCTGTTTTGCTGGCGACACAACCTGTCGCCTATTTTCATTTATAACTGTATTCATATTTTCAACTTATCCCCAAAATCTGACCGCTATTTATGAGGAGAATGCAATGGCTTACACCAATCAATTAGATTTAGACACAACAGAAAGCACCACTGAAACCGAACAACTGCAATGGTGGGCGGGTTTATCGGAAGAGTGGCAGAACATTTTTTTAGAAAAATTAGATATTACACTTGGTGAGTTTAATCAAAATAAACAAGGCTATTTAGCCCAATTATTTCAATTAACGGAGCTTTATCTTGGATTCAGGCTAGGCGATATTGATATTAGCCCGTTATCGAATTTAACCCGATTAACTTACCTTAATCTTGAGTATAACGGAATCAGTGATATTAGTCCGTTAGCGAATTTAACTCAATTAAGGTTGCTTTATCTTAATAGCAATAAAATCAGCGATATTAGCCCGTTATCGAATTTAACCGAACTAACAGGTCTTCGTCTTTGGGGTAACGAAATTATTGATATTAGTCCTTTATCAAATTTAACCCAACTAAAAATTCTTAGTATTATTGATAACGAAATCAGCGATATTAGTCCGTTAGCGAATTTACCACAATTAACTGCTCTTTATATTTGGGGCAATCCAATCAGAGATATTAGCCCATTAGCGAATTTAACCCAATTAACGGGGCTTGGGCTAGATGGCAACAAACTCAGCGATATTAGCCTGTTATCAAATTTAGCCCAATTGACGGAGCTTAGGCTTGGGGGCGAAATCAGTGATATTAGCCCGTTATCGAATGTAACCCAACTAACGAAATTTAGTCTTACAGATACGCAGCTCAGCGATATTAGCCCATTAGCAAATTTAACCCAATTGACGGAGCTTAATCTTGAGCGTAACAATATCAGCGATCTTAGCCCGTTATCGAATTTAACTCAATTAACAAAGCTTGATATTAGGGACAACAAAATCAGCGATCTTAGCCCATTATCGAATTTAACCCAATTAACAGAGCTTGATATTAGGGACAACAAAATCAGAGATATTAGTCCGTTATCGAATTTAACCCAATTAACAGAGCTTGATATTAGGGACAACAAAATCAGCGATCTTAGCCCATTATCGAATTTAACCCAATTGACGGAGCTTCATCTTGAGCATAACAAAATCAGCGATATTAGCCCGTTATCGAATTTAACCCAATTAATAGGACTTTATCTTAAGGATAACGAAATCAGAGATATTAGTCCGTTATCGAATGTAACCCAATTGAAGTGGCTTAGACTTGAGGCAAATGAACTCAGTGATATTAGTCCGTTATCGAATTTAACCCAATTAAATCGGCTTGGGCTTCAGGATAACGAAATCAACGATATTAGCTCGTTATCGAATTTACCCCAATTAGCAGGACTTTATCTTCAGGGTAACTCAATCAGTGATATTAGTCCGTTATCGAATTTAACTCAATTATGGGAACTTTATCTTCAGGGTAACTCAATCAGCGATATTAGTCCGTTATCGAATTTAACCCAATTAAGTTGGCTTAAGCTTCAGGATAACGAAATCAACGATATTAGCCCGTTATCGAATTTAACCCAATTAAGTTTGCTTGAGCTTCAGGATAACGAAATCAGCGATATTAGCCCATTAGCGAATTTAACCCAATTAGCAGGACTTTATCTTCAGGGTAACTCAATCAGCGATATTAGTCCGTTATCGAATTTAACCCAATTATGGGAACTTTATCTTCAGGGTAACTCAATCAGCGATATTAGTCCGTTATCGAATTTAACTCAATTAGCAGAGTTTTATCTTCGGGGTAACTCAATCAGCAAACAAGATATTGACTGGTTACAAGCTAAACTCCCTAATTGTGATATAGGGTACAATCTTGATAACGACTAAACACTTTATTTGGGTCAAGATAACCCAATGAGAAAAAGTCGCTTCAATATAAACGTATCTATGAGAACAGTTCGCATTTGGAGAGGTTTGATAGCGAAATAGGTACCGATGAAAGCGATTTGGGTGGTACACGCATTAAATCCTTTCTTCCCCAAAGGGATTCTTTATTTTGCAAAAAATCGGCAAAACTGACCGCTTGTGAGTGTTGATTATACTTGCAAGCGGTTGGTTTGGGCAGTATTTTTGCAAAGATAAAGTCGTTCACCGGTTAGGCTAAACTGTCTGAATGTGCTATTATTCTCTGCAATATTTTTTGATTGATGGAATTGTATGACTAGCCTAAAAAATGATCGCTATCTGAATGCATTATTGCGTAAACCCGTTGATATGACCCCTGTGTGGATGATGCGTCAGGCGGGGCGTTATTTGCCGGAGTATAAGGCGACCCGTGCTGAAGCGGGGGATTTTATGTCGCTGTGTCGTAATGCGGACTTGGCTTGCGAGGTAACGCTTCAGCCTTTGCGCCGTTATGCGTTGGACGCGGCGATTTTGTTTTCCGATATTTTAACCATTCCCGATGCAATGGGGTTGGGGCTCAGTTTTGGCGTAGGGGAAGGGCCGAAATTTGCCCGTCCGATTGAGTGCCAAGCGGATATTGCTAACCTGCCGATTCCTGATCCGGAGCAAGAGTTACAATATGTGATGAATGCAGTGAGAACGATTCGCCGAGAGTTGAAAGGGGAAGTACCGCTAATTGGTTTTTCCGGTAGCCCTTGGACGTTAGCGACTTATATGGTGGAGGGCGGTTCAAGCAAAGCGTTCACCAAAATTAAAAAAATGCTCTATGCCGAGCCGCATTTGTTGCACGCGTTATTGGATAAACTTGCCGAGAGTGTCATTTTATATTTGAATGCACAGATTAAGGCTGGTGCGCAGGCAGTAATGGTGTTCGATACTTGGGGCGGTGTGTTGGCGCACCGTGATTACCGTGAGTTTTCCTTGCGTTATATGCATAAAATTGTTGATGGCTTGATTCGTGAAAATGAGGGGCGACAAGTGCCGGTAACTTTGTTTACCAAAGGCGGCGGTTTATGGCTGGAAGCGATCGCGGAAACAGGGTGTGATGCAATTGGGCTGGATTGGACGGTGGATATTGCTGATGCCCGTCGCCGCGTCGGGCATAAAGTGGCGTTGCAGGGCAATATGGATCCGAGCGTGCTGTATGCCGATCCGGTTCGGATTGAGCAGGAAGTACAGCAGATTTTAGCCGATTTTGGTGCGGGATCGGGACACGTTTTCAACCTCGGACACGGTATTCATCAAGATGTGCCGACAGAAAGCCCGAAAGTGTTGGTGGATGCGATTCACCGTTTTTCGCAAGCCTATCACCAATAAGGGACACGCAATGAGAAATCCGATCCACAAGCGGTTAGAACGCTTTGAAAGTTGGCAACATCTCACCTTTATGGCGTGTTTGTGCGAACGAATGTTGCCGAACTATCAGCTTTTTGGCGAGCTGACCGAGCAGCAGGATAAAGGGAAAACCTTTCAAAATATTCTGAATTTGGTATGGGAATTTTTGACGGTCAAAGGGGCGAAAATCAATTTTGAGTCGCAACTAGAGAAATTGGAAGCGATTATTCCCGATGTTAATCACTACGATTTTTATGGGGTGTTTCCGGCTCAAGATGCTTGCGAGGCCCTCTCAAATCTGCTGCATACCCTTATTGCCGGCGAGTTTTTGGAACAAGCGATTAAAATGAGCCAGCTTTCCTTAAATACGGTCGCGACCTATTTGGAAACCGAGCAAGACCGCACCTTGAGCGAGCAAGACTTGAAAAACAGCGAAGAAATTCAGGCGGAATTGGACGTTCAATGGCAGATCTACCGTTTGTTAAATGAATGTGAAGCGCGTGATGTGGAATTGATTCTTGGGCTGAAAAATGAGATTAGAAGCAGTGGGTTGAGCAATATTGGGTTAAATATTAACCAATAAGTGTGAGAAAGCTAACAAATTTTGCATTATTTACTTTGAGAAATGGGGAGTTTGGATTAAGCTAGCCAAGCATTTCAGCAAATGATTCGGCATATCGCCAATTTAACGACATAAATCTTTAGAGGATAAAACTATGAACAAAACTGAATTGATCGATGCAATTGCAGATGCAGCGCAATTAAGCAAAAAAGACGCTAAAGCTGCGTTGGAAGCGACCTTAAACGCTATCTCTGACAGCCTTAAAAAAGGCGATTCCGTTCAATTAATCGGTTTCGGTACTTTTAAAGTCAATCACCGTAAAGCTCGTACAGGTCGTAACCCAAAAACTAACGAAGCGATTGAAATTCCGGCAGCAAACGTACCGGCATTTGTTGCAGGTAAAGCCTTGAAAGATTTAGTAAAATAATTTTACCGATGTCTTTAGCCGAAAAGCCTAGAATGCTCTAGGCTTTTTGCATTTATCCGCAACGACTTTTCCGTTACAATACCCCATCATTTTGCAAAAATAACCCGAAAAGAGACCGCTTGTTCAAGCCGTGTCTTTCACTAACGATTAAACAACCACAATGAAACCATCAATTATTAGTAAATTAGAAAGCCTGAGCGAGCGCCACGAAGAGTTGCAAGCCCTGTTGGGTGATCCTTCGGTTATCAACGATCAAGAAAAATTCCGAGCTTACTCTAAAGAATATGCACAGCTTGAAGAAGTTGTCGGCGCATTTAACCGCTGGAACAAATTACACCGAGATATTGAAGAAGCGCAATTATTGCTTGATGATCCGGATATGAAAGAAATGGCACAAGATGAAATTGCCGAGAACAAAGCCGAAATCGAGCAAGTCGAACAGCAATTACACATTTTATTACTGCCGAAAGATCCGAATGACGAATATAACTGCTTCTTGGAAATCCGTGCGGGAACAGGCGGGGACGAAGCGGGCATTTTTGCCGGCGACCTATACCGAATGTACAGCCGTTATTGCGAAGGCAAACGTTGGCGGATAGAAGAGCTGAGTGCCAACGAAAGCGAGCAGGGCGGCTATAAAGAAATTATCGTCAAGATCAGCGGCGAGGGTGTTTATGGTCAGCTGAAATTTGAGTCGGGCGGACACCGCGTACAACGTGTGCCGAAAACCGAATCGCAAGGGCGGATTCACACCTCTGCCTGTACCGTGGCGGTAATGCCGGAGCTACCGGAATCGGAATTGCCGGAAATCAACCCTGCCGATTTGCGTATTGATACCTATCGCTCATCGGGGGCGGGCGGTCAGCACGTTAATACCACCGACTCTGCGGTGCGGATCACCCACTTGCCGACCGGTATTGTGGTAGAGTGCCAAGACGAGCGTTCTCAACACAAAAATAAAGCGAAAGCCTTGGCGGTATTAGCTTCCCGCATTGTGCAGGTTGAAAAAGAGAAACAAGCCCAAGAGCAAGCGGACACCCGCCGTAACTTGCTCGGCTCGGGAGATCGTTCCGATAAAATCCGCACCTATAATTACCCGCAAGGGCGAGTTACCGATCACCGCATCAACCTGACGGTTTACCGTTTGGACGAAGTGATGAACGGCAAAATTGACGAGCTGATTCAGCCGATTATCACCGAATACCAAGCCGACCAGCTCGCCGCCTTATCGGAGCAAGGCTAAAATAAAACAGCAAGCGGTCAGATTTTGTAAGTTTTTTGCAACAACGCCCGCTTGTTGATGGTGGAAAGAAAATGCAATGGGAAAACGCACAACAATGGCAATTTGGCGCAAAGCCGAATACGCTGGCTAATTTGGTCTTGGCTGGATTAAAAACGGCGACCTGCTCGGCGAAGGTGCTTTATGCGCAGCATAACGAACCTTACCCGCGCGCAGCAGAGATCCATACTGTATTAGACAGCCAAAATCAGCCGATTGTGGCAATTCAATTAAGTAAGGTTGAATTTGCCCGTTTTGGTGAAATTAGAGAGCCGTTTGCCTTAGCGGAGGGGGATCTTTCGTTAGCGGCTTGGCGGCAAGCTCATCAGCATTTTTTTGAGCAGGCGCTTAATCAGCCAGTTTCGTCAGGGTTGGAATTAGTCTGCGAATATTTCAACGTGGTGCATATTTTTCCGCAAAACTACGCACAGTGGCTGACTTTCGCCGAGCAAACGTTACGGGAAAATGCCGAACAAGATCCGTTCTTAAACCCGAAATTAGAGGCGAATTTACTGCTGCAAGCGGTTACAAAGCGCACGAAATCGGCGATTTTTGCGTTTTCGGAGACCCAATTAACCGAGCCGGAATTGATCGCACTGGCACAACTTTTGGCTCGTCGGGCAAGAGGTGAGCCGCTTGCCTATATTTTGGGGGAGAAGGAATTTTGGTCGCTGCCGCTTAAAGTGTCTCACGCCACCCTCATTCCCCGCCCCGATACCGAGCGACTGGTGGAAGTGGCGTTGGAATGGGCAAACAAGCGGTTAGAAACACAGGAAGATGTACAAATTTTGGATTTAGGCACGGGAACGGGGGCGATAGCGTTAGCGTTGGCGGCAGAATTGGGGCAACGGGCAACGATTATCGGTGTCGATAAATTAGCGGAAGTGGTGGCATTGGCGGAGGAGAACCGCCGCCGTTTAGGGTTTGATAATGTCCGCTTTCGGCAAAGTGATTGGTTTGCGCAACTTAACGGGCAAGTGTTTGATTTGATTGTCAGCAACCCGCCCTATATTGATGCGGCGGATGAGCATCTCAAACAGGGTGATGTGCGATTTGAGCCGCTTTCCGCCTTGGTTGCCGAGCAAAACGGCTTGGCGGATTTGCAAAAAATCATTTGCAACGCACCGCCTTACCTCACGCCAAACGGAGCATTGATGCTTGAACACGGCTGGCAGCAAGCTGCGGCGGTTCAGGCAATTTTCCAACAAAATCAATGGCTAAATATTAAAACCGTACAAGATTACGGTGGACAAGACAGAGTAACAACAGCAATATGGACGATATAATTCCGCAATTTGAACTCTCTAACAAAGCACGCACGGTGCTTCAACGTTTTTTGTATAAAGAGCTAATCCGCCTGAATTTACTGGTGGATCATACGCTAAGTCAGCCCCAAATTTACGGGCTGATGGCGGCATTGGTGAAAAAGGCGAAGTATCACGTCAATGGCGAAACCGATGCAGAACGCATTACGCAACTGCTTGATTTTATCTATCAGCAGCAGGGTTTTCACTGCCATTATCAAGAGTATTTTTATACGGAAAATATTTTATTAGGCACGGTTCTACGCCGGCGGCGAGGAATGCCGGTTGCTCTCGGCGCGATTTTGCTGCAACTGGCATCGGCGTTGGATTTACCGCTCTATCCGGTCAATTTCCCGACACAATTGGTTATCCGAGCGGAGATAACGCTGGAAAACGGACGCAAAGAGACCCGTTTTATCAACCCGTGGGACGGCTCGTGGTTAACTTTTGAGAAAATGAGCAAATGGCTGGAAGGCGAAATGGGGTATAGTGCGGAGTTGAACCGTGATTTTTTACGCATTGCCGAGCCGGAAGAATTGCTGGAACGCTTGGAAACCGTGTTTAAAATGGCACTGACGAGAGAAGGCCGCTACGAAGACATTTTGCGGGTGATTGAATACCGTTTGGCGCAAGACCCTGAAGATCCGTATGAAATTCGGGATCGGGGCGTTATTCTCGCCAGTATGGATTGCTACCAAGCCGCTTATGATGATTTGAGCTATTTTGTCGATCAATGCCCTGACGACCCTTCCGCTGTAATGCTAAAACTGGAAATGGCAAGTTTGGAAAAGCATATAAAAATGAATGTGTTACATTGAGGAAATGATGAAACAAGATCTCACCCTTCAAGAGCAGGTATTTAGAAGAAAAGTGGTACAAGCTGCGATAGATAATAATCGTTTGGAAGGAATGATCGTTGATGATGATGTCATTGCCCTATTTAATGCTTGGATTGAGAACCAAATCACATTTGACGAGGTGAAGAGAGGGGTTTATGAGATATGCGGAAGATGAATAGTGATAGAAGCGTCGGAGCAATCCTCACGTTATGCGGATAATAGGCTGTTTGAAAAGATGATTTTTGAACGACTGGATTTTATAGAATAGGAAAACAAAATGACCAATAAAGTGATTAAATTGGGCAATATTGAGATTGCCAACGACAAACCTTTTGTGCTGTTTGGCGGTATGAATGTGCTGGAAAGTCGTGATATGGCGATGGCGGTGTGTGAAAAATACGTTGAAGTTACCGAAAAATTGGGTGTACCTTATGTGTTTAAAGCCTCGTTTGACAAAGCTAACCGTTCCTCCATTCACTCCTATCGCGGGCCGGGAATGGAACAGGGGCTGAACATTTTTCAAGAGCTGAAAGCGCAGTTCGGGGTCAAAATTATCACCGATGTCCACGAAATTTACCAATGCCAACCGGTTGCAGAGGTGGTGGATATTATCCAACTGCCGGCGTTTTTGGCGCGTCAAACGGATCTCGTAGAAGCAATGGCACGCACAGGTGCGGTGATCAATGTGAAAAAACCGCAATTTTTAAGCCCGGGACAAATGGGGAATATTGTCGAAAAAATCCAAGAGTGCGGTAACGACAAGGTAATTTTATGCGATCGTGGCACAAATTTCGGTTATGATAATTTAGTGGTGGATATGCTGGGCTTTAATGTGATGAAAAAAGTCTCCAAAGGCTGCCCGGTGATTTTTGACGTTACCCACTCTCTACAATGCCGTGATCCTTTCGGTGCAGCCTCCGGCGGTCGCCGTGATCAAGTTACCGAGCTTGCCCGTGCAGGTATGGCGATTGGTTTAGCGGGGCTGTTTTTAGAGGCGCACCCAAATCCGAATGAAGCGAGATGCGACGGGCCGTCCGCATTACCGCTAGCGAAATTAGAGGCGTTTGTCAGCCAAATGAAAGCGGTGGACGATCTCGTTAAATCCTTTGCGGACATTGATACTTCCAACTAATGCCATAAAGCTGGTAGGACAAGCGGGCGGATTTTGTAAATTTTTTGTTAAAACTGCCCGCTTGTTATATAGTCCCGATAAAGCAATAACCCTAAGGAGTTGATGATGCTAAATATTGTTTTTTTAGATCGTACCGGAATCCCTGCCAGCCACGAAATCCCTCGTCCGAGCTTTCCGCATAATTGGGTCGAATATGACCGAACCACCGCAGAACAGACCTTTGAGCGTGCCAAAGACGCCGATATTATTATCACCAGTAAAGTGCTGTTTGGGCGTGAATTACTGGCGAAATTGCCGAAATTAAAGCTCATTGCGATTACTGCCACCGGCACGAATAATATTGATTTAGTCGCTGCAAAAGAATTGGGCATTGCGGTAAAAAATGTAACCGGCTATTCCAGTGTTACCGTGCCGGAACACGTATTAGGAATGATTTTCGCCTTAAAACACAGTTTGATGAGCTATCATAGGGATCAAGTTACCTCGGATCGCTGGGCAACCTGCGGGCAATTCTGCTATACCGATTACCCGATTACCGATGTGCGTGGTGCAACCCTCGGAGTGCTTGGCAAAGGCTGCTTGGGAACGGAAGTCGGGCGTTTAGCCGCTTTATTGGGAATGAAGGTGCTGTACGCCGAGCATAAAGGCGCAACGGCTATTCGTGAGGGTTACACCCCGTTTGAAACGGTGTTAGCCCAAGCGGACATTGTTACCCTGCACTGCCCGCTAACCGACACCACGCAAAATCTCATCAATGTGCAAACCTTAGCGTTGATGAAACCGACGGCGTACTTAATCAACACAGGGCGAGGCCCATTGGTTGATGAAGCAGCATTGCTGGATGCTTTGCAAAACGGCACGATTGCCGGCGCAGCGTTGGATGTGCTGGTGAAAGAACCGCCGGAGAAAGATAACCCGCTGATTCAAGCGGCGAAAGTCTTGCCGAATTTATTGATTACGCCGCACGTGGCGTGGGCGAGCGACTCCGCCGTAACCACGTTAGTGAATAAAGTGGCACAGAATATCGAAGAATTTGTCGCCACCGGCAAATAAGTCATCAGATTTCAGCGAAATTCACAAAAATAAATAAAACAAGCGGGTAGATTTTGGTACACTTTTGCAAAATCTATCCGTTTTATCCGTTTATGAATATCAATCTTCCCTTTTTTATTGCATTACGTTACTGGCGTGCCAAGAGTGGCGACCGCTTCGGGCGTTTGGTGACGAACCTTGCCGGCTTTGGCATTGTGCTTGGCGTAATGGCGTTGGTTATTGTACTATCCGTAATGAACGGGCTGGAAAATATGCAAAAGCAAAATGTACTCGCCAGTTTGCCCCACGTCATCGTGTCTCCGATTGAAAATGACGAAAATGCAATGCCGGCATTTAATCCGCCCGATTTTGTATTGAAAAGTGTGCCGATTAACCGCACCAATGTGATGATCCAAAGCCAAAAAGGGATCAACGCAGGGCAGCTTATCGGGGTGCAAAGCCGTCAAGATGACCTGCTGTTAGCAGAGATTGACGATCTCAACCAACGTTTAGCGAAGGGTGAATTTAACGTTGTGATTGGTTCACGCCTTGCCTATAAGCTCAACTTGAATATCGGCGATAAAATCCGTTTGCTGATTACCGAAAACAGCCAATATACCCCGTTTGGGCGTGTGCCGGTGCAACGCTTATTCACCGTGTCCGATATTTATTATTCTAACCAAGAAGCCAGCGAGTTTACCCTATTTGCCAATTTGGCGGACGTCGGGCGTTTGTTGCGTTTGGCGGACGATCAAGTGCAAGGGCAACGTTTATTCTTAACCGATCCGTTTTTAGTGACTGAATTAAGCCTTACTTTCCCGCCGGAGCAATGGCGGATCAGCGATTGGCGAGAGCAAAAAGGCGAATTTTTCCAAGCAGTTAAAATGGAAAAAAATATGATGGGCTTGCTGATTAGCCTGATTATTGTGGTGGCGATCTCAAATATTGTTACCTCGTTGAGCTTAATGGTGGTGGATAAACAGGGCGAAATTGCGATTTTACAAACCCAAGGGCTAACCAAAGGGCAAGTGATGCGGATTTTTATCACCCAAGGGGCGATAGTGGGCGTGATCGGGGCGATGATCGGCGGCACGCTCGGCGTGTTGGCGAGCCGCTATCTTGGCGATATTTTAAGCTTTATTAACCCAACGGGAATGCCGCTGCCGACCTTGCTCTCTTACCCGCAGGTTGCGGTTATTGTGTTATCGTCTATCGGACTATCCTTGCTTTGCACCTTATATCCCGCCTATCGCGCAGCGAAAATTGAACCGGCGGAGGCACTGCGTTATGAGTAAAGCCCCAATTCCGGCGATGCCGTGGACGGCAGATCATCAGTGGCAGCTTAAACCGAGTGCGTTGCTGATGATTTCCCTTGCAACGATTTTAATGGGCATCGGCGAAGGGTTGATGGTGTTGGCGGATTTAGGGTCAAGCCCGTGGACAGTCTTTTCCCAAGGCATTGCCATTCAAATGGGGTGGTCGATTGGCACGGCGGTGGCGATTGTCAGCGTGGTTGTGCTGTTATTGTGGATTCCGTTTAAGCTCCGCTTCGGGCTAGGGACGGTGCTGAACATTGTTTGGATTGCCCTGTTTGTCGATTTAACCGTTCGATTTTTACCGGCACCGGATAGCCTCACTCTCAGAGTGAGCTTGATGACGCTCGGCATTTTAGTGTTTGGAATGGGCACGACCTTCTATCTCTCCTGCCAGCTGGGGGCAGGCCCACGGGACGGGCTAATGGTCGGCATTTGTTTGAAGTACGGCTGGCGGGTCGGAGCGGTGCGAACCGGTATTGAAGTTACCGTCTGTGTACTCGGCTTTTTTCTGGGCGGCACAGTGGGGGTGAGTACCGTGGCATTTGCCCTGTGTGTCGGCTGGATTATACAATTTACGGTACGGATTTTTCATCACTACAAGCGGTCGGATACCGCTTAAAATCAGCAAAGGAGATCAAATGAGCCATATCAAGCAAATCTATTTAGCCGGCGGCTGTTTCTGGGGAACGGAAGCCTTTATGCAACGCATCAAGGGTGTGATTGATGCCGAGTCGGGCTACGCTAACGGCGATACGCTCAACCCAAGCTATCAAGACGTTTGTAACGGCAGCGGGCACGCCGAAGTGGTTAAAGTCGAATATGATGCCGAACAAATCAGCTTGGCAACATTGCTCGATTACTATTTTAAAGTGATCGATCCAGTAAGCATCAATCAACAAGGTGCGGATAAAGGCATTCAATACCGTACCGGTATTTATTATGTTGATCCGCAAGATGCTGAGGTAATTGGTGAAGCCTTGGCAAATTTGCAAACACATTATGCAGAACCGTTGGCGGTTGAAAATCAGCCGTTGCAGCACTACTTCCCCGCAGAAGAGTATCACCAAGATTATCTGGATAAAAACCCGAACGGCTATTGCCATATCGATATTCAACTGATGAATACGATTTTGCAAAATCAGTAAACTGCAGAAATAAAAAACCACCTTAAGCTTCCCATCAAGGTGGTTTTTGCAAATAATCCGATATTTATATATAGCAGCTATACAAATAAATATATTTTAATGAAAGCATATATGTATGCTCAATAGCTTCAATATTGATATGGTGGCAAGCAACTTTACTTAAAAAGCGTATCTAATCTCTTGCCTAAAAGATGATTAGGGTTTATCCAAAAGGGCTTTATAATTTTATTTTGCTTTTAATAGCTCAATAACCTCTTTCAGTGCCATAATTTCTGCATCTTTCTGCTTTAACAGTTCATCTTTCATTGTCAATAATGCATTTAATTTTTCATTTTCAACTGTTAATGCTTCATTAGTGCCAAAATGACTATTTGTTAAGTTATAAGAATTGTCCCCTCCAACAGCAAAGAAAATTGATCTATCCTTACAAGTAATTAATTCTCCCATATCAATATTAAATACATTTGCAATTTGCTGAAGTTTATCTAAATTGATACTACTTTGCCCACGCTCAATTTTGGCGTAGCCATTCGGCGACATCGAAAGTTTCTCCGCCATTTCTTCTTGCGACCATTGATTGATTTCTCTCATAACGCGAATTTTATCGTGGACTTCCATTTTATTTCCTTAAAGTGCGATTTTAGACAGTATAAGGTGAGTTTTTAACACTGGTAGCTTGTGGTAAACAACTGAAACAGAGTATAACATTTGCTCCAAATTTATCCAAAAATTTAATTAAGAGGTAGACAATGATTGATAATGCATTTTTAAGTTATGCAGCTAGCATTTTGGCTGATACTAACGATGGATTAAGCGGTTCAGAAATCTGCAAATTTTGCAATCAATATGCCGTTGAATATAACAAAACAATTAAATATACACAGCAACCGTTTAAAAAAGATACATCAAATATCAATAAAGCTCAGGCTTTACAAGAAAATTTAGCTTGCTTCGAGTCTGAGCAACAGTTTGTCATTATTCGAAATTTATGTGATTTGGTGAAATTTGCCAATAATCAAAAAGTCAACGAGCTAAAACTTACATTGATAAAAAACTATGGCTATCTCGCTCCACAAGAAATTGCGGAACAGATTTTAGAAACCGTAAATCAAGTCAGACATTGGTTAGATAATTACCCTGAGGCAAAAGGACATTACGAAGCGGCTTTAGAAAAAAAGAACAGCAAAATCTATGGAAGAAATTTACTTGATGATTTGCGACTTTCCCTTGAATCTTTAATTAAAGAAATACTTGAAAAACAAAAATCATTAGAAAATTTAAAATCCGACTTAGGTAATTTTTTAGCTAAAAGAAATATTAATGTAGAAATCAGGAATTTTTATATTTCTACGGTATTTGACTTTTTTGTTAAATATCAAAACGAAAGAGTTAAACATAATGATTTATTTAAAGATTTTGAAGTTGGTTTTATTTTTAATCAAACCACAATTTTAATGCAATTTCTAATCACACTACACAACCAACATTCTTAACTATATAAGGATCTTATTATGAAATTAACACTTTCAAAAACATTATTATCGGCTGCTGTAATGCTAGGATTAACCGCTTGTAGTTCAGGTGGAGGTGGTGGTTCAAGCTCGCCAAATACTACACCAAGCAAAAATGTTACAGGCTCTATTACAGTACCAAATGTTGATACTGCGAATAATAACACTGTTAATTCCCAAAAGCCTAATGAAACAATTACAGACTCTAAAATCACACCATCTACATTTAAAGTTGGATACGATGGCTATGCAACAGGTAAAGCGACTTATGCATCTGCTAGAAGTACAATTAGATTAGAAGCAGATTTTGATAATCGAACAATTTCTGGTAGTGCAGTAGGAAAAATAGATGACCAAAATGTAAATATTTCTTTAAATAATACAACGTTATATAAAGGAACAGCTAGATATATTAATGGTAATTACCCTAATTACAATAAAATATATGAATTTAAAGGAAATGCCTCTGCTATACATAATCAAGAAAAATTCTCTGGCAAATACGCAGGTATTATTTATGGAGTTTCTAGCCCATTTTCTGAAATGAGTACAGGATATGAGATAAAATCTGAAAAAGATCCAAATCGTATAATAAAAGAAGGGTCTCTATATTATAATAAAAGAGACGTATCATATGTTACTAGTGGCTCTGATTTAAATAGACAATAAACTACTGTCCCACAATCATTTTATTGTGGGATTTTTTAAATATGAAATATAAAATTCTTTTCTTTTATTGGTTATTCAGTAGTACTGTTATTGCAAGTGAAACAACTTACTCTATCGAGCAGCTAAATCATAATCAACTTCTCACCGAAAAATTACTTTCAGATATGTTAAGTATTGATCGAATGGATTTAGTCGAACGTTTGTTACCGATTTATCAAAACTTTCCTGAACAGAACCCAAGACTTATCAATTATGCCAAGATAAAACAGGCAAGAGCGTTATTTTTAGATTACCAAAATAATAAGGCAAAAAAGGCTTTTCAAGTATTACAAAACCAAGACAATTTAACCAATGAAGAGCGGTCAATAATTCAAGATTATTTGCAAGCAATTGATCATCGAGAAAGTTGGCAATTTTCTCTAGGCAGTAATTATTTACAAACGAAAAATGTTAATAATACCTCCAGTGAGCGACACATTGAAAACACAGGCTTTGTGAAAAATGATGATATGTTGCCACAATCTGCTCACGGCTTTGCGTATTATTTTGATGTACAAAAAAATTGGAATCTAATAGGTTCGCATTATCTGCATTTTGCCAATAATTTATATGGTAAAAATTATTGGGATAATCACGATTATGATGAAATCACTAACCGTACTTATTTAGGCTACCAATATCAAAATGCAAATTATAAGTTAGCGTTAAAGCCTTTTTATGAACGGCAATGGCTTGGCAATCATCGTTATAATTGGGCAAACGGTGCAAGAGCAGAATATAGTTTGAATTTTGCAAAAAATTGGCAAATTTCAACCGCTTTGGAGTTTAGCCAACCACATTATTTCACCCAGCCAGATCGAAATGGCACACTTAAATTGGCTTCTGCTACGATAATTTGGCAGCCAACAGAAAAAGGCTATTATTATTTAGGCACTGATTTTATTCGTGAAACAACACGAATAAAGCAATATAGTAATGATATGAAATCCTTGCGATTAGGTTGGCGACAAAATTGGGGATATGCGATTGCAAGCCAAATTAATGGTTCGATTGCATTAAAACAATATAAAGATTTTGCTTCACTAGGTAATATTTTACCGTTAGATAAAATTCGGCGTGATAAAATTTATTCTTTGAGTTTTACATTATGGAAGCAAGATTGGCAATATTTAGGTTTTGTGCCAAAAGCCCAATTCCGCTGGAAAAAACAAGATAGTAATATTCCTTCTATGTTTTCGTATTCAGAAAAGTATGTACAAATGCTAATTGAAAAAGATTTTTAAAAATATAGAACATCAAGCCTAATCTGACAGTCTCCCATTTAAAAGCATAGGTGTTTGTCAGATTAACTAGATTTTTTGTTATAAAAATCTGATTTCCACTTAAAGAAGAAATCAGATTTTGAAAATAAATACGGGAATTTCACCACTTGCTGTATATAGTTAAGGCACAATCACGGTGAATACATAGGCGGTGAGATTAACCAGTAACACCACGCCGTACAGCATATTGGATTTACCGTGATTGAGGGACACCATTACCACAAAGGCGGAGAGTGCCAGTAGTACCATTGATTTCCAATCTAAGCCTAGCACGAGATTGATGTCGTACATTAAGCAGACGATTACTACCGCCGGAATGGTTAAACCGATACTGGCAAGTGCAGAGCCTAAAGCAAGGTTTACGCTGGTTTGCAGACGGTTACGGCTGGCGGCGGTGAGTGCGGCAAGCCCCTCCGGCATTAGCACAACGGCGGCGATAATCACCCCGACCAATGAGAGTGGCGCGCCGGCACTGACTACCATACTTTCGATTGCCGGCGAAAGCCCTTTTGCCAACAAGACGACAATGCCGAGGCAGACAATCAGCAGTAAAAGGCTGATGAACGCCACTTTACTTGACGGCGGTTCGGCGTGGTGGGCGGGGTTGTCATCGTCCGCTAAGAAGTAATCACGGTGTCTGACTGTTTGCATCATAATAAACGCAAAATAGAGGATCAGCGATGCGATTGCCACGAAGATAAGCTGCGAGGCGGAGTAAGTGCCTTCTGCCGTGCTGGTGGTGAAATTCGGCAAGATCATCGTTAAGACAAGAATGGACATCAGGGTGACTAATGCGGTACTGATCGATTTTTTGTTGAAGGTTTGAATATAGTGCTTCAAGCCGCCGATCAGCAAACAGCCGCCGAGAATGCCGTTTAAAATCAGCATAATCGCTGAAAAGACCGTATCCCGAGCCAGATAAGAGGCATTATCGCCGCCGGCGATCATTAAAGAGACGATCAGCGCTACTTCAATAATGGTGATGGCGAGCGCAAGAATGATTGTTCCGAACGGTTCGCCGACCTTATGGGCGACAACTTCGGCGTGGTGAACGGCAGACAATACGCTGCCAATCAGCAATGCTCCGCCGCCCAGTTGTAGCCAAAGATTATCCTGAATACCGATAAAATAAATTACCCACGCAAAGATCGGCAATACGACCGACCAAATCGGCAATGCCGAATGTGCTTTTGAAGCCATAATAGATTTTCCTTTTGTAAAATTAACACTCTTGCCCTTTGGCACTCATAATTTCAATAATTTGACGATCCATATACACCATACTTTTAGTGGCGATCGCACATAAATTGGTAATGGATTTATCCACGCAATGTTCAACGATCCCCTCATTGCCGGTAACACGGCTATTGTCCAACGCCATCAGCACCGCTTTGTAGGCGGCGGAGACACCGGTAGAGACTTTCATTGCACAACTGTTTGCCGCCCCGTCGCAGAGCACTCCGCTGATGTCGCCGATCATACTGCAAATTGCCATACTGATAGCCTGAAAATTACCGTTCAGCAGATATGCCATACCGGCGGCACTGCCCATTGCCGCCGTTGTTACGGCGCATAATGCCGACAGTTTAGGCAATTTGCTGTGAATATAAATCGCAATAGTGTGCGACAGAAATAACGCCCGAATCAGCCGTTCATCATCGGCTTGCACAAAACGGGCGACAATCACCGAAGGCATTGTGGCGGCAATGCCTTGATTACCCGAGCCGGAATTGCTCATCGCCGGTAATAATGCCCCGCCCATACGGGCATCGGAGGCGGCGGTAGTTTCAATCACAATGCGGGAGAGTAAGTCATCAGACATTAACCCAAGTTCAATTTGCTTTTTCAAGGTTCGCCCGATATGTAAGCCGTACTCTTTGGCTAACCCTTCCGCCGACAAAGCACTGTTTAATTTTGCCGCTTCAGCAATAAAGGCAAGGCGTTCGAGCGGTGCTTGCATTGCGAAATCGTAAATGTGTTGAGCGGATAAACGGCTGAAAAATTGGCTGTCGTCTTGTAATTCCACCGTTTGAGGCGGTTGTGCAAAAACCACCTCGCCGTTTTTCTCAATTAACACCACATTGGTGTGCGAGTCTTGAATACAGACTTTCACCCAGCCGTTTTCGCCCAACAACAAGGCTTCCGAATAGAGCGGGTAATCGACATTGGCAATATCCACACTGACCTTGTTTTCCGCCAGCATTGCCTTAGCCTGCAAGACATCGTGCGGCTGGATTTTTTTCAAGACTTCTAAACCCGCTTGCGCATCGCCGGCAATTGCTCCGATCGCCGCGGCAATCGGCAACCCGACCATACCTGTGCCAGGCACAGTAACGCCCATTCCGTTTTTCATCAGATTAGGGGAAACTTTTGCCTGTATTTTCAGAAGGTTGGAATCTAAGTGCTGCATCGCAATCGCACAGGCAAGGGCAAGGGAAATTGGCTCGGTACAGCCTAACGCAGGGGCAACATCTCGCTTTACAATCGCAATGAGCTGCTCGCCAAAGTCGAAGTTTGTCATTGTTGATCTCGGTTTGCAAAAAATAGGGATATTTTAACCGCTTGTATGGGTTTGAAAAATAAAAATTTTGCCTCTGTCTTGCATAATTGTGAATTAAAATGCAAAATAAGTGCATAATTTTTCATTTTGTGCCGTTTCACCGGACTTTTGTAAATTATAGCTTGAAAGCAAACGTTTGCTCTATTAAACTTAGCCGCCTACTTCTTGGCGAATCATCATTTATCCACAGATTCATAATTAGGAGTAAATAAAATATGTTTGAACCTGCCATTCTTGTTCTCGCAGACGGTTCAGTTTTTCACGGAAAGTCAATCGGTTATGCAGGACATACCATTGGTGAAGTCGTTTTTAATACCGCAATGACCGGTTACCAAGAAATTTTAACCGACCCCTCTTATACTTATCAAATTGTTACCCTCACTTATCCGCATATCGGTAACACCGGCACCACAGAAGAAGATGAAGAAGCAACTAAACCCCACGCTGCCGGCTTAATCATTCGTGATCTTCCCCTTATTCATAGCAATTTCCGCTCTCATTCTTCCCTTTCCGATTATTTGGTTAGACACAAAATTGTGGCGATTGCCGATATTGACACCCGCCGCTTGACCCGTATTTTGCGAGATAAAGGCGCACAAGCGGGCTGTATTTGGGTGGGAGCAGATGAAGCAAAAGCGTTAGAATTGGCGAAAAGTTTCGGTTCAATGGCAGGGAAAGATTTAGCCAAAGAGGTGAGCTGTCAGGAATTGTATCAATGGACGGAAGGGGAATGGCATTTGCCGGTCAGCAACGGCGGTAAAGCGTTTAACGATCAGGAGAATGCGGAGTTTCATATTGTTGCCTACGATTACGGCGTAAAACGCAATATTTTGCGAATGTTGGCTGAACGGGGCTGCCGTATTACCGTAGTGCCGGCAAAAACCTCTGCTCAAGCAGTATTGGCGCTTAATCCGGACGGGATTTTCCTCTCTAACGGGCCGGGCGATCCGGAGCCGTGTGATTATGCGATTGAGTCTATCAAAACACTCTTAGCCACTAAAAAACCGTTATTTGGCATTTGCCTTGGGCATCAACTACTCGGCTTGGCGGTCGGCGGCAAAACTAAAAAAATGGCGTTCGGACACCACGGAGCAAACCACCCGGTACAAGATCTAGATAGCAATAAAGTATTGATTACCAGCCAAAACCACGGTTTTGAAGTAGATGAAGCCAGCCTGCCGGCAAATGTAAGGGTAACTCACCGTTCCTTATTTGATCACTCGGTGCAAGGCATTGAATTAACCGACCAATCGGCGTTCTCATTCCAAGGGCATCCGGAAGCCAGCCCCGGCCCGAATGATGTCGCCTATTTATTTGACCGATTTATTGACGAATTGAGAAAGGCGAAGCAAGGGGCTTAAAGCGGAATGGGATGAAATAGGCGTAAAGTATTTGTACCGGTGCGGCATTGGTGGCGGCGGCTTCCCGTTTAAACGGTAAAACGGCAACCTCAAATAAAGCTGCATTTCAATGGGTTAAGCAGACCAATAATCAGGTGAATTGGCTGCAGGCTGCCCGTTGGGTGCGGGATGGAAAATTTTATAGCTCGTCAGGTGTATCTGCCGGAATGGATATGGCTCTCGGTTTTATCAGTGATCAGTATGGCGAAGCTCTGGCAACGCAGATCGCTATTCACACCGAATACCATTGGAATCAAGACCCGAATAAAGATGATTTTGCGGCACGTTATTACTAGGTAAGCGGTCAGATATATCAATTTTTTCGCAAAATGAGATGAAACGAGAATGCGTCATTATGCTTTTAAATTAGTCAATGTGTTTGCCGAATCCCAATTTGGCGGCAATCCGTTAGCGGTATTTCCTCAAGCGGACGGGTTAAGCGATACGGAAATGCAGCAAATTGCCGCACAGTTTAATTTGAGCGAGACCGTGTTTATTTTCCCTGCAACAGACGGCAAAGCAGTGGCGAGTTTACGCATTTTCACGCCTAAAGCCGAATTGCCTTTTGCCAGACATCCAACCTTAGGGGCAGCGTTTGTGTTACAGCAACACCACAACTTGCCTGAGCATTTTAGTGTGAATACGCCGGCAAAAGCGGTGAGATTGTCGGGAAATCAGTCAAAAATGACACTTGCCGTTCAAGGCTATACGATTTCTCCCAGTCTTGCCGCTCATCAACAGTTGGCACAGGCGACCGGATTAAAACCCGAACAGATTGCCGATACGGCGTATTGGCTTAACAGCGGATCGCCACAACTGCTTTTGCAAGCGACAGACGCGGCTGCTATTGAACAAGTGCAAATGGACTATGCAGCGTTAGCGCGTATTTGTCGAAAGGATCAAGGACGCACAGCCCTATATTTATGGTACGAACAAGACGGCAATATTGATGCCCGTTTCTTTTATGCTGCCAATGGTACGCTATTGGAAGATAGTGGAACAGGCTCTGCGTGTGCCAATTTGGGCGGATATTTTTTGGCACAAGGTCGCTTTCCCCTTTCCCGTCTTATCCGGCAAGGGGATCAAATGGGCAGACCGAACCGCCTATATTTAACTCTAGACGCACAGCAGACTATTTATGTCGGCGGGAATGTGGCTGAAGTTGGTGAAGGCGTATTTAAATTAGCGTAATTCAAGCGGTTGAATCGGGAGATTTTTTTGCAATGGCTGTTCTTACAAAGAGCTATATTCACGAAATAAAGCAGATTTTAGCAGAGGCTCGCCAGCAAGCGTATGTTGCGGTTAATTCTGCGATGGTTGACGCCTATTGGAAAATCGGTGAACGGATTGTTCAGGAAGAACAAAATGGCAAAGAACGGGCGGAGTATGGTAAGGAAGTGCTAAAAAAACTTTCTATTGAATTAACCAATACGTTTGGAAAGGGATTTAGCTATCGATCTTTACGGGAAATTCGCCAGTTTTATTTATTGTTCCCTGATTACCCAAAATGGCGAACAGTGTTCGCCAAATTAACTTGGTCGCATTTTCAACGAGTATTAAAAGTCCAAAACGCTGAAGCCCGTACTTATTATTTAACCGAAGCGGCGGAAAATCATTGGTCAGTTAGAACCTTAGATCGTAATATTTCGACCCTTTATTATGATAGGTTGATCGCAAGCAAGGATAAGCCATTAGTCAAAGCAGAAATGCAACAAAAATCCGAACCTGTACAAGCAAAGGATCTATTTAAAAATCCAACGATTTTAGAGTTTTTACAACTGCCCGCTAATATGGCGTATTCCGAACAGGAGTTGGAAAAAGCGCTGATTGATAATTTACAGCAGTTTATGTTGGAACTTGGAAAAGGCTTTGCATTTGTCGCTCGCCAAAAACATATCCGAACTGAAACCAGCGATTTTTACATTGACTTAGTGTTTTACAACTACATTCTCAAATGTTTTGTGCTGGTTGAATTGAAAACAGACAAGCTCACTCACCAAGACATCGGGCAATTAGATATGTATGTGCGAATGTATGATGATTTGCAAAAACAGCCGAGTGATAACCCGACTATTGGATTATTGTTGTGTACTGAAACGGACAGTGTGGTTGCCAAATATTCGGTATTAAATGATAACGCTCAATTATTTGCCAGTAAATACGTCCATTATTTACCGAGTGAAGAAGAATTAGTGAGAGAAATTGAGAATCAGAAAATTGCTTTTGAGCAGCAGTTCGGTATTCAATAAATGATTAACGAAGGAATGAAATTGAAAAATGTATTGTTGGTGCCTGTTCTTTAGTGAGCGTTATCAAGAATATGGACCTTATAAACCGTATTATTCTCATACAAGGGTTACAAAAATAGCGTCAATTAAGTTTATTATTTATAAAACAACAGTTTACAACAAAGAGAGAAAACTATGCCAAAACGTAATGATATAAACACGATTTTGATTATTGGAGCGGGTCCGATTGTGATTGGGCAGGCGTGTGAGTTTGACTATTCTGGTGCACAGGCGTGTAAAGCGTTGCGTGAGGAAGGTTATAAGGTGGTGTTGGTCAATTCCAATCCGGCAACCATTATGACCGATCCGAATATGGCGGACGTAACCTACATTGAACCGATCCAATGGCAAGCTGTTGAAAAAATTATTGAAAAAGAACGTCCTGATGCGATTTTACCGACAATGGGCGGGCAGACAGCGTTGAACTGTGCATTGGATCTTTCCCGCCACGGCGTGTTGAAAAAATACAATGTCGAGCTTATTGGGGCAACGGAAGATGCGATCGATAAAGCCGAAGATCGTGGTCGCTTTAAAGAGGCAATGGAAAAAATCGGGCTTTATACGCCGAAATCCTTTGTGGCACATAGCTTTGAAGAAGCGTTAGCGGCGCAGGAGCAGGTCGGTTTCCCAACCTTGATCCGTCCGTCTTTCACAATGGGCGGTTCAGGCGGCGGTATTGCGTACAACCGTGATGAATTTATGGCGATTTGTGAGCGAGGGTTTGAAGCCTCACCGACCCACGAATTGCTGATCGAACAATCGGTACTCGGTTGGAAAGAGTATGAAATGGAAGTGGTTCGGGACAAAGCGGATAACTGCATTATTGTCTGCTCGATTGAGAACTTCGACCCGATGGGCGTGCATACCGGCGACTCAATCACCGTTGCGCCTGCACAGACCTTGACTGATAAAGAGTACCAAATTATGCGTAACGCCTCGTTAGCAGTGTTGCGTGAAATCGGGGTCGATACGGGCGGGGCGAACGTGCAGTTTGCGATCAACCCTGAAAACGGCGAGATGATCGTAATTGAAATGAACCCACGGGTAAGCCGTTCTTCTGCCCTTGCCTCGAAAGCGACCGGTTTCCCGATTGCAAAAGTGGCGGCAAAATTGGCGGTTGGATATACTCTGAATGAGCTGCGTAACGACATCACCGGCGGCTTAATTCCTGCCTCTTTCGAGCCGACTTTAGACTATGTTGTTACCAAAATTCCACGCTTCGCTTTTGAGAAATTTGCCAATGCAGACGACCGCTTGACTACCCAAATGAAATCGGTTGGTGAAGTTATGGCGATGGGGCGTACATTCCAAGAAAGTTTACAAAAAGCGCTACGAGGCTTGGAAACTGGCATTTGCGGCTTTAATTTACTCTCGGAAGAGCCGGAAAAAATTCGCCGTGAATTAGCGAATCCGGGGCCAAACCGCATTCTTTATGTGGCGGACGCATTTGGCGCAGGCTTTAGTTTAGAGGAAGTGCATCACTATTCCAAAATCGATCCGTGGTTCTTGATCCAAATTCAAGATTTGGTGCAAGAAGAGTTAGATCTAGAGAAAAAACAGCTTAGCGATCTTGATCGGGACGCGATCCGTCAATTAAAACGCAAAGGTTTCTCCGACAAACGTATCGCACAGCTCACCAAAGTCAGTGAAAAAGCAGTGCGGGAGTACCGCCACAGCTTAGGCATTTTGCCGGTCTACAAGCGGGTAGATACCTGTGCGGCGGAGTTTGCCTCCGACACTGCCTACCTCTATTCCACCTATGAGGAAGAGTGTGAAGCCAATCCGTCCGACCGTAAAAAAGTGATGATTTTAGGCGGCGGGCCGAACCGTATCGGGCAAGGGATTGAGTTTGACTACTGTTGCGTACACGCTGCCCTTGCGTTACGGGAAAGCGGCTTTGAAACCATTATGGTGAACTGCAATCCGGAAACCGTTTCCACCGATTTTGATACATCTGACCGCTTGTATTTTGAGCCACTTACTTTAGAAGATGTGCTGGAAATTGTGCGGGTGGAAAAACCGTGGGGCGTGATTGTGCATTATGGCGGGCAAACCCCGCTCAAACTGGCGAATGCGTTGCACGAAAACGGCGTGAATATCATCGGTACATCGGCGGATAGCATTGATGCGGCGGAAGATCGCGAGCGTTTCCAGAAAATCTTAAATGATCTCAACTTGCGTCAGCCGCCGAACCGTACCGCCCGCAATGCGCAGGAAGCCGTGGCACTGGCGAACGAAGTCGGCTATCCGTTAGTCGTACGTCCGTCTTATGTGTTGGGCGGTCGGGCAATGCAGATCGTATATAACGATGAAGAATTGAATAAATATATGCGTGAAGCGGTGTCTGTGTCTAACGACAGCCCGATTTTGTTGGATCATTTCTTAAATAATGCGATTGAAGTGGACGTAGATTGTATCTGCGATGGTGAGAATGTTGTGATCGGCGGCATTATGCAGCACGTTGAACAGGCGGGTATCCACAGCGGCGATTCTGCTTGCTCCCTGCCACCATACTCGTTAAGCGGTGAGATCCAAGACGAAATTCGCCGACAAACCAAAGCAATGGCGTTTGCCCTTGGGGTTAAAGGCTTGATGAACGTGCAATTTGCGGTACAAAACGGCGTGGTGTATGTGTTAGAAGTCAATCCTCGTGCCAGCCGTACCGTGCCGTTTGTAAGCAAGGCGACCGGTCGCCCGCTGGCAAAAATTGCCGCACGGGTAATGGCAGGCATTAGCTTGGCAGAACAAAATGTGCAGGGTGAAGTGATTCCGCCGCACTATTTTGTAAAAGAAGCGGTATTCCCGTTCATTAAATTCCCGGGCGTTGATGTGATTTTAGGGCCGGAAATGCGTTCAACCGGCGAAGTAATGGGGGTAGGCAAAACCTTCTCCGAAGCCTTCCTCAAAGCGCAGCTTGGGGCAAATGAACGTGTGCCGAAAACCGGAAAAGTATTTATCTCCGTTGATAACAGCGATAAACCGGGTATTTTAGAGATCGCTAAACGCTTGCAAGAACACGGCTACGGCTTGTGCGCAACGCTGGGGACGGCAAAATTCCTGCGTGAAAACGGCGTGGCGGTGCAAATCGTCAATAAAGTGCGAGAAGGTCGCCCGCATATTGTCGATGCGATCAAAAACGGCGAAATTGCCTTGGTGATTAACACCGTGAGTGGTGACCCAGAAGTGATCGCTGACAGCCACTCAATCCGCCGTAATGCACTACAACAAAAAGTGGCAATCCAAACCACTCTAGCCGGTGCGGCGGCTCTTACTGAAGGTATCGCAAGCTTAGGTAACTACGATGTGTACTCTGTTCAACAGTTACACAGCAACCTAAACGGCTAATCCTTCAACAAGCGGTCGGTTTGCAAACTTTTTCTGCAAACTGACCGCTTGTAATGGGCTTTAAGACTATTCTGTAATGCACAAAAACGGATATTTAAGGAAATACAGAGACGTTCGTGGATCCTTGTAATAAGATCTTAAAATTATTTAGATTCTTATGAACAATAGCTAGTACTATTAGATGTAAGAAAAAATTTAAGATTTTGGAATTATTACATAATAGGTATAAAATTAGTTATTGACTTTCAATAGTGTAATAATCTCTTTTAGAGCATCGATTTCATTTTGTTTTTGAACTAATAAATTATCTTTATTTTTGAGTAGCTCGTCTTTAAATAAAATAAGATTGTCTTTATTTTGAATAATTAATTTTAATTTCTCTATTTCTACGGCACTTAATTCATTACTACCGTAATAGGTAACATTATTATTATCAGCGGAATCGTTAAGCATAAAATAAACGCCCTTATTTGCAGTTTGCATAAATTCTAGGGCATCCATATTGAAGATATTCGCAATTTGTTCGAGTTTTTCCAAACTGAGCTTGGTTTCTCCCCGTTCAATGCGTGCATAGCCGTTAAGCGACATATTCATTTTTTCCGCCATTTCTTCCTGCGACCATTTGCGAATTTCCCGCATTGTCCTAATTTTTTCCTTCAAATCCATTACACACCTCATTTTTTGGTAAATTTGCACCGTAAAAAGAGAATTTCACACCGTTTACGTTACTGGTTCATTTATCGCGAAAGACTAGAATAGATTGTAGGTTTTATCTGTTTTTTATGCAAGTTTACATTGTGATAGGGTTCAGTATGTCTGATTTTCTTTCCTCTTTCCTTTCGTCTTTCAATTTTAATTTAGGCACATTCGGTTTTCCGTTAGAAACGGTCATTATCTTCTTTGCCGTCATTGCATTGTCGGTTTATTTGGATCTCTTTGCTCATCGTAGCAACAAAGAGATCACGGTCAAAGATGCGTCTCTCTGGTCTCTGTTTTGGATTGGGCTGGCATTGGCATTTTATGGTTATTTGTGGGGGCGTTTTGATAAAGCGTGGGCAGATTTATACCTTGCAGGTTATGTCTTGGAAAAAAGTTTATCCGTCGATAATTTAATGGTGTTTATGGCGATTTTTGCTTCATTTGGGATTACAGGGAAATTACAACATCGAATCTTATACTGGGGCATTATTGGGGCATTGATTTTCCGTGCGGTGTTTGTCGTGATTGGTGCGGGATTATTTGCTGCAAGCCCTTATGTTGGCTTTATTTTTGCGGCTTTTGTGATTTGGAGTGCCGTCAAAATGCTAACCACGGGGGAGAATGATGATGAGGAAATTGAGGACTACTCAAACCACTGGAGCGTACATTGGACGGGAAAACTGATTCCAACCTATACCAAGTTATTTGGCGAGCGTTTTATAGTGAGACACGCTGAATTAAATGCTCAGCAGATCTCGTCCATTACACGCAAAGGCTTACGCTATGCCACGCCTGCCTTTTTATGCCTAATGGCGATTGAAACCTCCGATGTGGCATTTGCTTTTGATTCTGTGCCGGCGGTGATTGCGGTAACACAAGAACCCCTCTTAGTTTATGCCGCAATGATTTTCGCCATTCTCGGTTTGCGTAGCTTATATTTTATTCTTGCCGCATTAACCAAATATTTAGTGCACCTCGAAAAAGCCATTATTGCTCTCTTATTTTTCATTGGCATCAAAATGGGCATTCAATCTTGGAATCATGCCATCGGTGATACGGGAATTCATATTTCCCCGAATACCAGCTTATTTATCGTATTAGGCGTGTTAGCGTTAGGGGTGATTGCTTCGTTTGTATTTCCAAAGACAGATAAAAAATGAGATTAAAAAGTAGTTTCTTATATTAGGAATAATAAATGCTAGTGTTTATATCAAATTTTATACAAAAATTGTTCAGATATATTATTTCTGTTATTTTTGTTCTAGGAGTGAGAGTCGGAGTTGTATTCATTATTTTTGGAATAATTTGGGTTGGAGAATATATTTATAATTTAATTCCTGATTCAAAGATTACTTATGAAGAAGCATTATCGAAGAATAATTCAAAAATATGGTATAAATTTTTAGAACAAAACCCAGAATATAAAGGTAATCGTGATATCCAAGATAGAATAACTCGTATTGAAGTGGATGAGATTCTAGGGCATAAAGACACTGGAGCGTTACCTCAGGCAGAACGTCAAAGTAGTCAATATTCGGAAAATTCAAGAGTAGAAATTGAGAATAGAACAGGCTGTTTATTAACTATTCGCTATGTTGGAAATTCAGTTTTAAAAAGGAATATTGTACAGGGGCGTTCAGAAACACTTTATTTAAAAAGTGGTTATTATAAAGTTGCAGCAAGTGCATGTAATAAAAACTATGGAACAACTGAAAATTTAAGTGGAGATTATTCCGTGAGCTACTATATAACACGTAGGTAATTTATTTTCTATTATATTGAATAGTTTAATTAAGATTTTCTATGTAGAAATTGATAACAAAGCAGATTGGTTGGATAAGGCATTAAATAAGACTTATTTAAATCAATATTCAAGTTATGAGGTGGCTGAATATAACCGCAAAGTGAATCAAGTCAACCAGTGGACAAATTGGTTTAATCAACATTGTGCAGAAAAACAATCTTATTCTGCGTGCCAAACTGCACAAGAATTAAATCGCAAAGCGGGTAATCCTCCCCAAAGCTGTCGTTAAATTTATTTAATCAACCATAACAGGAGAGACAAAATGTCAGTATCTTTATCAAAAGGCGGTAACGTGAGTTTAAGTAAATCCGCCCCAGGGTTAACAAAATTAGTCATTGGTTTGGGCTGGGATGCTCGTTCAACAGATGGCGCAGAATTTGACCTTGACGGAAGTGCATTCCTACTCACATCAAGTGGAAAAGTGCGGTCAGATTCCGATTTTATTTTCTACAATAATTTAGTTGCCGCCGATGGCAGTATCGAACACACGGGTGATAACCGCACGGGTGAAGGTGATGGAGACGATGAAAGTTTGATCGTACATTTGAATAAATTGCCAACGACCATTGATAAAATTGCGGTAACGGTTACTATTCACGATGCTGAAAGCCGCAAACAAAGTTTCGGGCAGGTGTCTAATGCGTTTATTCGTTGTGTAAACGGTGATAATAATCAAGAAATTGCCCGCTTTGATTTAACCGAAGATGCATCAACAGAAACAGCGATGATTTTTGGTGAAATTTATCGTCATAATGGGGAATGGAAATTCCGTGCGGTCGGTCAAGGCTTTGCAGGTGGACTGGCTGCTCTGGCAAGAAATTACGGTATTCGCATCTAATAACAGCGAAATAGGTAAGCGATTACCTATTTTTCTTTGTGGAGAAACAAAATGGCAATAGATGTAACGAAAAAACCGAAAATTTCACTGAGTAAGGTGGTATTAGAAAAATCGGGGGATTCTCACCGAGTCGATCTTTCAAAAAATAATGAACAAATTACGATTAATTTAAATTGGACGCAAAAGAAAAATACAGGGTTGTTCGCTAATTTGTTTAATAAAAATCAAGATATTGATTTGGATTTGGGGTGCTATTATGAATTAAACAATGGAGAATCCTCGGTTATTGACGGCTTACAATTTTCTCACAATCGAGGTGGCGGTAAAACACAACGTACTCGCCAAGGCTGTTATACACAAGCGCCGTGGATTTGGCATTGTGGTGATGACAGAGGTTCGGGTAGTCAATCCGGAGAAAATATTTTGGTTAATCCGAAAGGGGCTGATGCTATCCGCCGAATTATCGTTTATTGCTTCATTTATGACGGCATTGCAAAATGGGGTGAGTCTGATGCGGTTGTTACGGTTAAAGTACCGGGGCAACCGGATATTGTGGTAGAAATGGGCAGACAAACCGATCCAAGAACCTTCTGTGCGATAGCTTCCATTGAATTTAGTGGGAAGCAGATGGCGGTTCGTAAGGAAATCACCTTTCATAACGGACATAAGGAATGTGATAGATACTACGGTTGGGGATTTAACTGGGGCGCTGGCTCAAAATAAAGGGCATATTATAGTGAAAGCCACTCATAGAGTGGCTTTTATTTTGATAGCCGGGATAATCGGAAAGGATAACGTATTGTAAACTGTCTATGGGATCTGACCGCTTGCAATCGAAAGGCGGACGTAACCTGCCCGCCTTTTAATTTATTCTACTTTGGGTTTATCACCTTTTTCTACGCTGTTTTTACCAATAGTGATTTTTTTCGCTTTCAAAGACGGTAAATCGTACATTGTATCCAGCAATAGTTCTTCCACAATCGAGCGTAAACCGCGTGCGCCGGTTTTGCGGGAAATCGCTTTTTGTGCGATCGCAATCAGTGCATCTTTGGTGAATTTCAGCTCCGTACCTTCCATTTTGAACAGGGCTTGATACTGCTTGATGAGCGCATTTTTCGGCTCGGTTAAAATCTGAATAAGCGCCGCCTCGTCCAATTCCGCTAACGGTGTAATCACCGGCAAGCGTCCGATTAGCTCCGGAATTAAGCCGAATTTCACCAAATCTTCCGGTTCGACTTTTTTGAATAATTCCGTGAGCGCTTCACGATCTTTCTCTTTTTTCAGCTCTGCTTTAAAGCCGATGCCGCCTTGTTTATTGGTGCGGGTTTCGACAATTTTGTCCAAGCCGGCGAATGCGCCACCACAGATGAACAGAATTTTTGAGGTATCGACCGCAATCGTGTCTTGTTTCGGGTGTTTACGCCCGCCCTGTGGGTTGATATTTGCCACCGTTCCTTCAATCAGTTTCAGCAACGCTTGCTGTACGCCTTCGCCGGACACATCGCGGGTGAGGGACGGATTTTCGGATTTACGGGTGATTTTGTCGATCTCGTCAATGAAGATAATGCCCCGTTCCGCTTGGGTTTGGTCGAAATCGCACTTCATCAGCAATTTTTGGATCACATTTTCCACATCTTCGCCCACATAGCCTGCTTGGGTGAGGGTGGTGGCATCGGCAATCGCAAACGGCACATTCAAGCGGCGTGCCAAGCTCTCTGCCAATAAGGTTTTACCGCTACCGGTCGGGCCGATCAATAAAATATTACTTTTACCCAGTTCTACACCGTCTGTGTCTTGATAATTGGACGCGGCACTTTTTAGGCGTTTATAGTGGTTATATACCGCCACCGATAGCACTTTTTTAGCGTGTTCCTGCCCGATAACATACTCGTTCAAGTGGGCGTGGATTTCGTGCGGTGTCGGGATCTGATTGAAAAAATCATCGCCTTTCTCACCGCTTGTTTGCTCGGTTTCAGCCTCAGCCTGTTCTTCCGTGCCGTTTAAGACATCGTAGGCTTCCTCAATACATTCATTGCAGATAAAACCTTCTTCGCCTTTAATTAAGGCATCCACTTCATTTTTGCGCTTACCGCAAAAACTGCAATGGGGCATTTGTTCAAATTTATCCATTATTTTTGATCTCTATGCGTAACAACCTCATCAATTAAGCCGTAGGCTTTTGCTTCTTCGGCGGACATAAAATTATCCCGATCGGTATCTTTTTCCACTTTTTCAAGGGGCTGACCGGAATGTGCCGCCATACGTTGATTGAGGGTGTGTTTAATTTTTAAAATTTCTTGGGCGTGAATTTGAATGTCGGACGCTTGTCCACGATAGCCGCCTAACGGTTGGTGAATCATCACCCGCGCGTGCGGCAGGGCAAAGCGTTTGCCTTTTGCGCCCGCAGACAGCAAAAATGCGCCCATTGAACAGGCTTGTCCGATACAGACGGTGCTGACGTCCGGTTTGATGAAATTCATCGTATCGTAAATCGCCATACCGGCAGTAACCGCTCCGCCCGGTGAGTTAATGTAGAGGCTAATGTCTTTTTCCGGATCTTCCGCTTCCAAAAAGAGCAGTTGCGCCACAATCAGTTTTGCCATTTCGTCTTCCACACCGCCGTTTAAGAAAATAATGCGCTCTTTGAGCAGGCGGGAATAAATATCGTAAGCACGTTCGCCTTTTGCGCTTTGCTCTACGACCATTGGGATCACTGCCATTGTTCGTTCCTTTATCTCATTTATAAAAAAGTGTGCAATTCTAGCAAAATTTAAAGATTGCATAAAGTAGCCGGCACGTTACAATCTGCACCTTTGATAGAGAGGATAAGATGCAACTTGCCGACATTTACGCCCAATTTGCCCGTTGCAAATTTTGGGAAGAAAGATACCGCTTGCTCATTCAACTGAGCCGCCGCCTGCCCGTGCCTTCCGCTGATGAGCTGGCACAATGGCAACAAATCCACGGCTGCGAAAGCCGTTTATGGTTTGAATTTAGCCTGACTCCCCGCCAAATTCACGCATACAGCGATGCTCGCTTAATGCAAGGGCTGTTGGTGATTATTCTCGCTGCTTTGACGGAGCAAACCGCCGCACAATTACAACAATTCGATTTACACGCCCTGTTTGACGAGTTGCAGATTACCCGCCACCTCACTGCCACCCGTTTAAACGGTTTAGCCCAAATTCAAGCGAAAGTGAGGGCGGCTGCGGCACTTAGTCGTTAAGCAATTCCACCACCGCTTGCGCTGCTTGGGTGTCGGCATTGCGTTGAATTTGCTGATGCAGATCGGCAAATTGTTGCTGAAGTTGCGCTTTATGCTGAAGATCAGCCGGATTAGGTGAAAAATAGATGCTTAAATGCCGAGCGAGGTTGTCCGGATTGCACTCTTCTTGAATAAGCTCCGGGACAAGCGGTCGGTTAGCGAGTAAATTTGGCAATGAAATGTAATCGGTTTTCACCAGTTTTTTGGCGAGCCAATAGGTGAGCGGTTTCATTTTGTAGCCCACCACCATCGGTGATTTGCATAGCATTGCTTCCAACGCCGCTGTGCCGGAGGCAAGCAAAGTCGCTTCGCTCACTATCATTGCCTCACGCGCTTGATTGTCAAGCATTTTCACCGTTAAATCGGGGGCGACCTTTTGTTTGATCTCGTTAAATTGCGTGCGGCGTTTTTCGCTTACGAGCGGCACGAGCAGTTGAATATCGGGATATTGCTGTTGCAAAATCTTTGCCGCTTTCAGAAATGGTTCGGTTAAAAAGGCGACTTCGCTACTGCGGCTGCCGACTAAAATCGCCAAATAGCGTTGCGATTCGTCCAAGCCTAAAGCCGTACAGGCGGCTTGGCGGTTCGGTTTGAGCGGGATAGTGTCTGCCATTGTATGCCCGACAAAACGGCACGGCACATTAAAACGATCGTAAAAGGCTTTTTCAAAGGGTAAAAACGCCAAGACGCTATCCGTTGCCCGTGCGATTTTATGCACCCGATTTTGCCGCCACGCCCACACAGACGGGCTGACGTAATGGACGGTTTTAATGCCGTGTGCTTTGAGCTTTTCCTCAATGCCGAGATTAAAATCCGGCGCATCAATCCCAATAAACACCGCCGGTTTTTGCGCCAGCATTGTGTCGATCACTTGGCGGCGGCGTTTGAGTAGGCGGGGCAGATGTTTAACCACTTCCGCCAAGCCCATTACCGCAATCTCTTCCATATCAAACAACGTTTCGCAGCCTTTCGCCAACATTTTGGGGCCGGCAACCCCAATAAAACGGGCATTGGGATAGTGTAATTTGAGTGCTTGGATTAAGCCTGCGCCGAGAATGTCGCCGGAAATTTCGCCGGCAACCACAGCAATTAGGGGAGATGAATGTGTCATAGGGGCAGAAATGTAATAAATAAATGCCATTATAAGTCATTATGAACAAAAACGTGTCTTTTCCACACACTTTGTTTAGAATTTGTCGTTTTATTCTCAAAGGGAGCAAAAATGAATATTGAACGCTATGCAATGATTGATCTGCATTTACATTTGGACGGTTCGCTTTCGCCGCAATGGCTCTTAGAGTGGGCGAAAAAACAGGCAATTTCGCTGCCGACCACCGATCCGACCCAGTTACTATCCTTTATTTCAGCCCCGCATGATTGCAGCGACTTAAATCAATATTTACGCAGTTTTGAAATTCCCCTTGCCGTTTTGCAATCGCCGCAGGCACTCACCGCAGCGGTAACCCATTTAATCGAACGTTTGGATCAGGCACAAATGCTGTATGCGGAAATCCGCTTTGCGCCGCAGCTTCATACCCAAAAAACAATGGATCAGGAGCAAGCGGTATTGGCAGCAATCGCCGGTTTGCAAGCCGTCGAAAATTGCCATTCTCTGTTTAAGGTTAATCTGATCCTGTGTTGTATGCGAGGCGAAGATAATCAGGCGGAAAATCACGAGACCGTACGGCTGGCGCAAAAATACCTTGGACAAGGGGTTGTCGCGATTGATTTAGCCGGTGCAGAGGGATTGTACCCGACAGCGCACTACCAAACACTCTTTAGCGAAGCGGTGGCACTTGGCGTGCCGTTTACCCTCCACGCAGGCGAAGCCGCCGGTGCAGACAGTGTGCAGCAGGCGTTAGATTTCGGCGCAACCCGCATCGGACACGGGGTGCGTGCAGTGGAAAGCGACGCGGTGGTTTTGCAATTAATTGAGCGCAAGACACCGCTTGAAATGTGCCCTTGTAGCAACTTACAAACCAAAACGGTGGCGAGTTTAAGCCAATATCCGCTGCGTCATTATTTAGAACGGGGCGTAGTGGCAACGGTCAATACCGACAATATGACGGTCTCCAACACCACGGTTGCACACGAGTTCGCATTACTCAAGCGGGATTACCGCCTCACGAATGTTGAAGCACGCCAACTGGTGCAAAATGCCGTGCAAGCCGCCTTTTTGTGCGCAGAAGATAAGCAGATATTGTGGGAGAAAGTGCAACAACGTTGGGCAACGGCAAATCTTTGCTGACGGATTTCCAACGGTCAGGTTATACTTAGGCAAGGATTTTTTATTTTCGGAGCAAATGATGAAAAAAACACTGCTTGCCTTAACAATAGGGGCGATCGCCGCCAATTCGGTACAGGCCTATACTTTAATTGATAGTAAAGAAAGCGGTACTACGTTGGATTTTGGCGGTTCTGCACGGCTACAATGGCGTAGCACCACCACCAAAACGGATAACTATGCCAACCAAACCACTATCCGTCAGCACGTTAATCAAGCGGTGCGCAATAATGGTTCACGTTTCGGTTTCCGTGTTAAGCAGCAACTGACGGACGATTTTTATGCCTTAGGGCGTGTTGAGTGGCGCTTTCGTGGCACAGCCGCTTCGCAACACGATTTTGATGATATTTATACCCGCCAACTTTATGTGGGAATTGGGCATAAACAATTCGGCGAGCTGACTTACGGTCATCAAACGGTGATTACCGATGAAGTTAAACAGACCGATCTTGCCAATACGCTGAGTTTAAGTGATGGCTTACTCAACTATGCCGCCCGCCGTTCGCTTCAATATGTGTATAAAGGGGTAGAGGGGCTAAAACTCGGTGGCTATTACGGCGGTTCAAGCAAACGGGATAATTTAGGGCTGGATTTAGCCGATAAACGTAAAGACGTGTGGGGGGCGGCAGCAATTTATCGTACCCAATTTGCCGATAATCAAAGCATTAAATTGGCAACCGGCGTTAGTCGAGAGCGTTATGGCAAAGGGAATGTTACCGTTGAGGCAACGGCTTATTCTGTCGGTGCTGCCTATACTTTTGACAAAACAACCATCGGGTTGGATTTAGAGCGCCGAGTAACCCGAAATCAAAATTTGGCGGGCAGCAAACGGGTACAAAAAGAGGTACGCACCATACTGCTACAAAAATTAACGGATGATTGGGCGGCTTACACAATGTATGCTTACAAAACCAATGCGTTAAAAGGGGGAAATCACGCGAAAACCCACCAATTTATGCTGGGAACGGAATACTATCTCGTGCCGCAGCACCTGAAAACGTTTGTTGAGTGGCAGACTGCCCGCACCAAAAATCACACAAGCGATCAGTTAGCGAGTAAAATTCGCCATAACCAAACAGTGATCGGTTTACGGGCATATTGGTAAATGATTAAGGGGCGAAATGCCCCTTTTTATTTTGGGCATTGGTAAATTTTTGTTAAAATTCGACCGCTTGTCTTTACCAAAGGAACAAAATGTTACGCAAACTTACCCAATATACGGCGTGGTCGGTCTATTTTAGCCTATTCGGGCTTTACGCATTTAGCCTGTGGGCATTATTTAACCATCACGACGGGCAAACATTTTGGTCTTTTGTCGAAACTGTGCAGTTGCTCGCTTATAGCGTACTACAAGCGGGCATTTCTGCGACACTCTCGCTCATTTGGGGGCTGTTGCTCGCGCGTGCTTTTTTTTATCTCAATTTTTCCGGTAAAACGTGGCTGTATAAATGGATCAGCTTTGCGTGGGCATTGCCTTCGTTGGTCGTGATTTTTGCGATTATTGGCGTATGGGGACATTCCGGCTGGCTCGCTGCTTGGTTGGGATTTTTGGGCATTGAATGGCGGTTTTCGCTCTATGGCTTACAAGGTATTATCTTAGCCCACCTATTTTTGAATATTCCGCTCGTGGCAAAATATTGCCTTGAGGGGCTGAATTTTATTCCCAGCCATCAACACCAACTCGCCGCCCAATTAAATTTAACCGGTTGGCAAGCATTTCGGATTGTCGAATGGCAAGCACTCAAAAACGTTCTGCCCTATGCTTTCACGAATGTGTTTTTGGTTTGCTTCACCAGTTTTCCGATTGTGTTAATGCTGGGGGGCGGACCGAAATACAGTACCCTTGAAGTCGCAATCTATCAAGCGGTTACATTTGAGTTTGATTTTGCAAAAGCCGTTTGGTTGATTATCGCCCAAATCAGTGTCGGGATAGGCTTACAATTACTGATGGATTACGCCAGCCGGCTGTCCGAGCGACCGAACCGAGCTGCCGGAATATCCGTTGCGATTTGGAAACCGACGTTGAACGGTTTTGCCCGAATGACGTTGCAATGGGTGTTGATATTAACGGTATTACTGATTATTGTGCCGATCATCAATGTGATCTGGACGGCTTTGTCCGTATCCGATCTTCTCTCTCGGTTGGCAAATCCGAGTTTGTGGCAAGCCTTTTTCTACTCACTGGTATTAAGCCTGATTGCTAGCGTGTTTGTGATCGGTATTGCGTATTTATTAGCCTTAGAAACCCGCCAACAAGCTTATCATCGCCACAAAATCAGACAGATTATTCTAAGCGGAATCAGCTCTTATCCGTTGATTTTTCCGGTCTTTATGTTGGCGGTCGGGCTATTTTTACTGCTGATGGACGTTGAATTAACCCCCTGCCATTTGTTGCTGTTGATTGGGGTATGTAACGGCTTAATGCTGCTGCCCTATATTTACCGTCTGTTATTTACGGCGATGTGGGAAGTGTTGGTCAATCAAGATAAACTTGCGCGCAGCTTGGGGTTGAGCGGCATTCGCCGTTGGTGGATTGTAGAAACATATTACCTGCGCCGACCGCTACGCAACGCCTTTGCGTTGGCAATGTCCGCCAGCTTAGGCAGTTTTTCGGTCATTGCCTTTTTCGGCAGCCCCGATTTCAGCACCTTACCCTATTTACTCTACCAGCAATTAGGCAGCTACCGTAGCGAAGATGCCGCGGTTACGGCATTGATCTTGATGGTTTGCGCCTTTTTGCCGTTTTTATTGATTGACCAAGAAGAAAGCCGATAATGATTCGTTTACATTTAGATTTTGATTACCCCGATATGCCGATGCAATTTGAGCTGAATGTTAGCCGTGGCGAACGTTTAGCAGTGATTGGTGAAAGCGGGGCGGGAAAAAGCACCTTGCTGAATTTAATTGCCGGTTTTGATAAAGCCGACCGAGGCGAACTTTGGCTGGATAACCAAAACCATTTTGCCACCGAACCGGCTGTACGTCCCGTTTCAATGTTGTTTCAAGATAATAATTTATTCCCGCACCTCACTGTTGCACAGAATATCGGTTTAGCTTTAGTGCCTCGGCTGAGCTTTAGTGCCACTCAACAGCAGAAAATTGCCTATATTGCCGAGCAAATGGGGATTGCCGATTTATTGTCTCGGCGAGCGGATCAACTTTCCGGCGGGCAAAAACAGCGGGTGGCATTAGCACGCACTTTGTTACGGGATAGACCGATCTTATTGCTAGACGAACCTTTTTCCGCACTCGATCCGCAAAAACGCCTTGAAATGCAACAACTGGTCGAACAAATTTGCCGACAACGCCAACTCACGCTGGTAATGGTTACCCATCAATTTGAGGAGAGTGCCGCCTTATTTGATCGCTTTATTCAAGTTGAAAACGGCAGGATCGTATCACGCCCCTAGCCAAGCGGGCATTTTTTGAGTAATATGGATAATTTATTGATTTCATTTCATTCTTGCGAGGATTATTTTGCCAAACCGTGATTACGCTGCACGTGCTAAAAAAAATAAAAAAGGCACGAACCGTTCGCTGATTTTAGCCATTTTAATATTATTGCTGATGATGAGCGGGCTTGGACTTTGGGTGCTAAAAGAGAATGCCCCTGTTCAAACCATTCCAACACAAACCGTTGCCCCTTCCCAGCCGAAAAGTACCCTGCCTTCTCCGCCGGAAGAGGTATATAGCTATATTCGTGATTTGGAAACCCGTGAAGTGCCGGTGGATAAAAACTCCAAACTGGCTAAATTAACCAAAGAGCAAGAGCAGCAGCTCCAACGCCAAAAAGAAGAGGAGCAACGCAAGCTACAACAAGTACAAGCCGCTCAAGCACAGGTTCAGCTAAATGAGCAAACGAAGGAAACAGCTTCTTCCGAAACCGATGCGGCTTTAGCCGAAGAACTATCACTGAAAAAGGCAAAAGAGAAGCAATTGGCAGAAGAAAAACGCCAAGCCGAGCTGAAAAAACAGCAAGAGGCTGCTAAAAAAGCAGAACAGCAGGCACAGGTAAAAGCTCAAACCAAAGCAACCGAACCGCAAAAACCGAAACAAGAGCCGGCAAAAGTGGTTGCCAGTGCAGCCAAACCTGCGGATATCGCAAAACCGGCAGCGGGTAAATACGGCTTGCAATGTGGTGCGTTTAAAAATAAAGCGCAAGCGGAAAATATGCAGGCTCGCTTGGCAATGGCAGGCTATAATGCCAGAATTAACAGTAACGGTGAGTGGAATAGAGTGGTGATCGGGCCGATTGGCGACCGCGCTGCTACTTCGGCGGCACAATCGAACTCACGCAGCGTGGCGGAATGTTTAATCGTTGGAATGTAATCAATATAGGAGCGCATTATGCAGTTTAAAGATTATTTAGCCACCTTTCCCGACATCAGCCATTTGAGCGGGCTGGACGTATTAAATGCAAGTGGTGAGCCTGTTCACCATATTCCTGCACAGGAAGGTAAATTAGGCTCATTGAAACTTTACAACGCCTTAGCCGAAAAATTTGGCAGAACACTTGATAAAACAGCGGCATCACAGGGAATTGCGTGGTTTGCCGAACATCTTGAAGATGCTAAGCAAAATATCGGCAAACACCCGAATATCGATTTGCTGTTAAAGGTGATTGAGCAAGATCTCACTTTGCAATTACAACCTAACGCAAAGTAATCTTTAGATTTGAGGAAAGGGACACATTGTGTCCCTTTTTTGTGGTTAGCGATAAACAATCTCCGCTATTTGTGCGATTTCCGCCTGCACCGGACGTGAAACTTGCAGGCAATTTTGGCGATCTTGAATAAAGAAACGGGAGGTGAGCACTTTCTCGCCGTGATTGAGGAAAATCTCCACAACCGAACGATCGAAAAAAAGCTCAATAGACTGCAAATCTGCTATTTCGCACTGCCGTAGCGTACCAAATTCTGCCATTAACGCCGTTTGTGTCGTTTGGCTGCGATCAAGGCTGACAATGCCGTTTTCATACCGCAGGTTGAGGTGTTGCCCCTGTGCGTTGTTAAAGAACTGAATAGCAAGCGGTTGGTTTTCAACAGTAATTTGCAAATAGGCGGTATCTAAGCCGTCAAGGTGTACAATTCCCGCTAATTGATGTGATTGCTTTTCCCCTAATTGCGCATAAATTTTGGCAATCGGTTGTTGGTAAAGCCGCCCGTTTTTAACTTTCAACTGACGCGGCATTGTGAGCATTGAATGCCATTTATAGTCATCGGTCGGGTAGGTTAAATCCGGCAGCCCAACCCAGCCGTACAATATCCCGTGTGCATTCTGAATAGTTTGCGGCGCATAAAAATCAAAGCCGTAGTCCAGTTCTTCTATATGCTCGGCGTGTAGCGTTGTGCCCTCCAGCTTGCCCAGTGCATAGGTGGCGTGGTAATTGTTTTGGAAACGTTTTGCCTCCCGTGCTTTTCCTTGTGGCGACCAGATAAACAGATCTTTGCCGTCTAACTGGAACAGATCGGGGCATTCCCACATAAATACCTTATCGTTATCAAATGGCACAATCGTTAATTCAGACAGTAAACGGGGGGTATCCGTTAAATCCGCCATTTCATACAGTAATGCCGTGCCGCTGAGATCTTGCCGTTGTGCACCTAACACAAAGCGAATTTTGCCTTCTGCGGTGATAAAGGGCTTCGGATCACGGACGTGTTCCGTGTAGCCGTCAGGGGCGCGATCCATAATACAACGCTTTTCCAACAATTTCCCCGATTTGTCAAAAATCGCAATATTTTGGTGCGGAATGCGCTGATTATCGCTCGCTCGGCGCGTATTGCCCGTATAAAACGCCACAATATTGTCTTGCCATAAAATCGCCCCGCCCGAGTAGCAGCCGTGGGATTCAAACAGCTCATCGGGGATCAACATATCGGCAGCGGTAAAGGTTTGAAAATCGGTGGTGGTAAAATGTTGCCAATGTTTCATTCCGTGTATGGCGTCAAAGGGAAACCATTGGTAGAAGATGTGGTATTTCTCGCCGTCAAAAAGTAGCCCGTTCGGATCGTTTAATAGTCCTGTCGGGGCGGCAAGATGATAACGGGGGCGGAAATCTTTATCTTGTTCAACTTGTCGGCGAATACGGTCTAGCTCGCCGTGCGTTTGTGCGTGCAGGCTTTTGTATTTGCCTTGATTAAAAATGTGCATTGTCATCTCCGATAAAAAGTGAATGCAAGCGGTGCGTTAAATAGGCTATTTTGCAAAAAATTGGCGTTGGCAGACCGCTTGTCAATAGGTTATTGGGCTAAAAATGCTTCGAGTTGCGCTTTATTCGGCAGGGCGGACATTGCCCCTTTTGCCGTTGTAGCTAATGCGCCGGAGGCATTGGCTTTGCGGATCACTTCAACCAATACGCTTTCTGTCTGCCAGTCGCCGACATCGGATAATCCCGCCAGTAATCCGCTGACAAACGCATCGCCTGCGCCGGTGGTGTCAATCGGCTTTAACGCTTTGCCTGCCACGGTTTTACTGATGCCGTTGAGATGGAAAATCGCCCCGTCTTTGCCCAACGTAACAATGATCAGTTTTTGCGGATACTGCGCTGTCATTATCCGGGTAGCGGCTTCAAGGCTGGTCGTGTTGGTGAGTAAGGTTAATTCTTCTTCGGAGAATTTCAGTACATCTGCCATTGCAACCACTTGATTGACGACTTGTTTCATCTCCTCAAGGGAGCCCCACAGGGATTCTCGCAAATTCGGATCAAACGAAAAATAGCCGCCTGCCTCTTTGATGCGGCGAATTGCCTCAAGGGTGGTAGAACGGGACGGTTCGTTGATTAATGCAATCGAACAACAGTGTAGGAAATCGCCCGATTGGAAATGCGGTAAATCGCCGATTTCTAGAAACTGATCGGCACTCGGATTGACCATAAACGTAAAGCTACGTTCGCCCTCATCTAACCCGACAATAACGGTGGAGGTGCGTTGCTTCGGATCTAAAATCATCTGATCGGTATTGACATTCTCCGCCTGCAAGGTTTGCCGCATAAATTTGCCGAGCGGATCATTGCCGACTCGCCCGATAAAGCCGGCTTGACCGCCTAAACGGGCAACGCCGACAGCGACATTTGCCGGTGCGCCGCCGGCACAGCGTAAATAGTGATGTTCGCCATCGGGAATTAAATCTACGACCGCATCGCCTAATACCCAAATTTTACTCATAAATGTTGCCTTTTTAATCGTGAAAAATTGGGTGAAATAGTAGCTAAAACGGTTTAGTTTTGCAATTTGTGAAACTGTTTCGGATCAAAATTTAATGTTTTTTTCCTGATTTCCGACAACGGTTGCTTAATAGGGGATGGATTTGGGGATTTTCGTACCTCTTGGTAAGGCACCGCTGGCTTTAGGTAAAAAGGTGTCGCGTGAGGTTGTTTTGTCTGGAGGGTAAAATCGGCGTGCGTTTTGTTTAAGGCAACCATCAATAATGCACCGACAAGAGCAATGGGGGCTTCGATCGCTGTATTTTGCTCGGCACATCGCCCGAAAGGGCATTGTGCTATGTTATCAGGCGTTTGCGGTTTGGATAAACGTGTTGTTTCACTCGGTGCGCAGCCGACTAACAAAGCCATACTGTAAAGTGCCAAATATAATCTAAACATCATTTTTACCTGCTTGTCTAAAAAAGAAAGGACGCATTATGCGCCCTTTCGTTATACTTAAATTTTGGATTTATCCCGCACTGCGCCTTTATCCGCCGATGTAGCGAAATGACCGTACACTTTCAAGGCAAATGACACTTCACGTTGGCGGTTTGTCGGCTGCCAGCCTTTTGCGTCTTGTTCGGCACGGCGTTGGGCAAGTTCCTCATCGGAGACGATCAGTTGGATTGAGCGGTTCGGAATATCAATGTTAATCGTGTCGCCGTCTTTCACTAAACCGATCGTCCCGCCTGCCGCCGCTTCCGGCGAGCAGTGTCCGATAGATAACCCTGATGTGCCGCCGGAGAAACGTCCGTCCGTGAGCAAGGCACAGGCTTTGCCTAGTCCCATTGATTTTAAATAGCTGGTCGGATACAGCATTTCTTGCATTCCCGGTCCGCCTTTCGGCCCTTCATAGCGAATAACCACAACGTGCCCTGCCTGTACTTTGCCGCCTAAAATGCCCGCCACGGCATCTTCTTGGCTTTCAAACACGATGGCTTTGCCGCTGAATGTCAAGATACTTTCATCTACACCGGCCGTTTTTACAATACAGCCGTCTAATGCGATATTGCCGGAGAGCATCGCCAAACCACCGTCTTGACTATAAGCGTGGGTTTTGCTGCGGATACAGCCGTTTTCACGGTCGTTATCGACTGTTTCCCAACGGGTATCTTGCGAGAACGCTTGCGTTGTGCGGATACCTGCCGGGCCGGCACGGAAAAACCGATGCACCGCTTCATCTTGAGTCAGCATAATATCGTATTGGGCGATCTGCTCTGCGAGGCTCATTCCTAATACGGTACGGGTTTGATTATTCAGTAAATTTGCCCGATCCAGCTCGCCGAGAATTGCCATAATCCCGCCGGCACGGTGTACATCTTCCATATGGTATTTGGCGGTATTCGGCGCAACTTTACTCAAGCACGGCACGCGGCGGGACAAACGGTCAATATCCGCCATTGTAAAATCCACTTCCGCCTCTTGCGCTGCCGCCAATAGATGCAAGACCGTATTGGTTGAACCGCCCATTGCAATGTCCAAACTCATTGCGTTATCAAACGCCTCTTTGGTGGCGATGGCACGAGGGAGAACGGAAAAATCGTCCTGCTCATAATATTTTTTGCAAAGTTCTACAATCTGTCTGCCCGCTTGCAAGAACAGCCCTTTGCGATCTGCGTGGGTGGCAAGGCAAGAGCCGTTGCCCGGCAAGCTCAAGCCTAACGCTTCCGTTAAACAGTTCATTGAATTGGCGGTGAACATACCCGAGCAAGAACCGCAGGTCGGGCAGGCGGAGCGTTCAATTGCATTGACATCATCATCGGATACGTTTTTATCGGCGCTTTGCACCATTGCGTCCACCAAATCGAGCTTGATGATTTGGTCGGATAATTTGGTTTTACCCGCTTCCATCGGGCCGCCGGAGACAAAAATGGTCGGAATATTTAGGCGTAATGCCGCCATTAGCATACCTGGTGTGATTTTATCGCAGTTGGAAATGCACACCATCGCATCGGCGCAGTGGGCATTAACCATATATTCCACCGAATCGGCAATCAAATCACGGGACGGCAGTGAATAAAGCATTCCGCCGTGTCCCATTGCAATGCCGTCATCCACCGCAATGGTGTTAAATTCTTTCGCCACACCGCCGGCTTTTTCAATTTCTGCGGCCACCAACTGCCCCATATCTTTTAGGTGAACGTGCCCCGGCACAAATTGGGTAAAAGAATTAACCACCGCAATAATCGGCTTTCCGAAATCGTTTTCTTTCATTCCTGTGGCACGCCATAAGGCTCTCGCCCCTGCCATATTGCGACCTTGCGTACTGGTCGCCGAACGTAATTTTGGCATAATCTCTCCAAGTAAAATGTTGTGTGCGTTATATTTTGTCGATACTGACTGTTTTTGCAAAAAAAAGCCTGAAAACAGACCGCTTGCCGATAAAACTGGGGTACAATAGTAGCAAAAGCCAAGGCGCTTATCTAGGATAAAAATGAGGAAGAAAAAATGTACGATTTTAACGCATTAAGAACCGAAACCGATGAAATTATCGCATCGCTGTTAGCGGACGGCAGCGATCCGGACGCACTTTATATCATTGAGCATCACGTTGCCCACTGTGATTTCGACAAACTGGAAAAATTGGTGGTCGATGTCTACAAGCTAGGCTATGAAATTTCCGATGCGGAGGAAGTGGAGGAAGAAAACGGCAACTTGTTGTTCGTGTGCGATATTGTCTCCGAACTCAAACTGGACGCCGAGTTAATCACCGCCCAACAAAAAGAGCTGCTGCCGTTAATTGAAAAAGCCGGTGCGGAATACGAAGGTTGGGGAACTTATTTTGAAGATCCGAACGGCGAGGAAGACGAATACGGCGAAGACGGGCAATTTTTTGACGATGAATTTGACGAAGACGAGCCAACATCTCGCCACTAAAGTGCATTGAAAATGCCCGATTTGACCCAATCTATCCCACATTCAATCTAATAAGGGGGCATTATGCCAATTTTGATTTTTGTTTTTGGGCTGTTTTTTTACATTTATTGTGAAATTTCATTGCTGGTTAGCGTGGGATCGAGCATCGGTGTATTCCCGCTGATCTTAGTGATGATCGCCATTTCGGCAATCGGGCTGTGGCTGTTAAAATTACGGGGCGTGATGACCGTCCTCCAGATCCGCCAGCAACTGGCACAGGGGCAACTGCCAACGCAAGCGGTCATTTCCTCGGTCTTTTTTGCTATCGCCGGCGTGCTGTTTTTGATCCCCGGCTTTTTGAGTGATATTCTCGCCCTGCTGCTATTGCTCCCTTTCACCCGCAGCTTAATTCAAGGAATAGCCGTGAAAGCCTTTGCCAGTAAAGTAAAATTCCAGACCTTTAGCGAGCATCGCCCTGATCGTTCCAATACGACCTTTGAAGCGGAATTTGAACGCAAACAAGACGAAGACAAATGGCTTAAATAATCTGTAATGAAACTCGTCCGCCTTGCTCTCCCCGTGCCGTTGGCACGCTATTTTGATTACCTTTTACCCGAACCGCTTCACGCCGAAAAAGGCGTGCGGGTGCGCGTGCCGTTTGGTCGTCAAGAGAAAATCGGTATTGTGGTCGATTTCCCAACCGAAACGGTAATTGCGACTGAAAAGCTCAAACCGATTTCCGCCGTGTTGGACGAACACAGCCTATTCAGCCAAGAAATGTGGCAGCTACTGGAATGGGCGGCGCATTATTACCACGCACCGTTCGGCGAAGTGTTGCACAGTGCGTTGCCGGTGAAACTGCGTCAAGGCGAGGCGAATGAGCGAAGCACGCCCGACTATTTTTCAGTTACCGATTTGGGCAGAACAGCGTTAAATGACGAGCGTTTGAAGCGTGCCAAAGCCCAACAACAATTATTGGCGACACTAGCCAAATTTGCCGATTTTTTTGAAAAACCGACCGCTTGTAGCGCATCCGCTTGGAAAGCCCTGCTTGAAAAGGGCTTGATTGCCCCCCACTCGCAGCCTGTTGTCTCGCGCACTTGGCAAGCAGCGTTAGCGGATAAGCCGATTTGCCACGCCGCGAACCGTTTAACCTTGAATAAACAGCAAACCCTTGTGGTCAGCCGCCTCGCTCACACACAGGGCTTTGGTGCATTTTTATTGGACGGCGTAACCGGTTCGGGCAAAACGGAAGTCTATTTACAGGTGATTGAAAGCGTGTTGAAGCGGGGGGAACAGATCCTCGTGTTAGTGCCGGAAATCGGGCTGACCCCGCAAACTATCCGACGCTTTCAAGCACGTTTTAATGTTGAGATTGATGTCCTTCATTCCAACTTGAACGAAAGCCAGCGGCTAAACGTGTGGCAACGGGCAAAACAGGGCGAAAGTGCGATTATAATCGGTACTCGCTCCGCCCTGTTTACCCAGTTTGAGCGGTTGGGGCTGATGATTATTGATGAAGAACACGACAGCTCATTCAAACAGCGAGAGGGCTGGTGCTATCACGCACGAGATTTGGCGATATTGCGTGCCAAACACTGCAACGTACCGATTATTCTCGGCTCGGCGACCCCCAGTTTAGAGAGCCTGCACAATGTGCAGAAAGGCAAGTTTGAGCGATTATCGCTCAATGTACGGGCGGGAAATGCCCAATTTGCTACGCAACAACTGATTGATTTAAAACAACAACGTATTTTTTTTGGCTTATCCGAACGCTTATTGGCGGAAATGACACGCCATTTAGCACAGGGCAATCAGGTAATGCTGTTTCTTAATCGGCGAGGTTTTGCTCCCGTGCTGCTCTGTCACGAATGCGGCTGGATATGTCAGTGCGGCGCGTGCGACAAACCTTATACTTATCACCAAAAAAGCCGGATTTTACGCTGCCATCACTGCGCCGCCCAACAGGTTGTGCCTCGTCAATGTGCCGAATGCGGCTCAACCAATCTGCTGACGACCGGATTAGGCACGGAGCAGTTGGAACGGGTGTTAGGCGAGCGCTTCCCTGATTATCAAATTGCCCGTATCGATCGGGACAGTACCGCCAGAAAAGGCAGCCTTGAGCAGCAGCTAAACGATATTCAATCCGGAAAAAGTCAAATTTTGATCGGCACGCAAATGTTAGCCAAAGGGCATCATTTTCCCAATGTAACATTGGTGGCATTGGTGAATGTCGATGCCAGCCTGTTTTCAACGGATTTTCGTGCGGAAGAGCGGCTGGCGCAGCTTTATGTGCAAGTTGCCGGCCGTGCGGGACGCTCGACTAAACAAGGGGAAGTGTGGTTGCAGAGCCATTACCCCGATCACCCCTTGCTTAACAGCTTGCTCAATCAAGGCTATGCGGCATTTACCGAACAAGCGCTGAAAATACGACAAATAATGGGGTTGCCACCGTTTTCCGCCCAAGTGCTATTTCGGGCGACGGGAAAGGAGAACCAAAAAGTTGCCGATTTTCTGCAACAACTGACCGCTTGCTTACAGCAGATCGGCGAGCAACAAGGGGTGGAAGGTCTTCAATTTCTTGGACCAATGCCTGCACCAATGGCAAAAAAAGCCGGTCATTACCGTTGGCATTTGCTTGTGCAACATTCCTCTCGCACCATCTTACAAAGGCTACTGGATTATTTCGACCGCCACCGAGCAGCGTTTGTGCGAAATGATATTCGCCTCACGTTAGATATTGACCCACAGGATTTGAGCTAAATGAAACAGGGAAGCGTCAATGCTTCCCTGTATTCTATAATCGATTCAGCCAGTCTAAAAAGCTCTCGGCTGCCATAAAGCCCGTAACTCTGGAGGAATTAAGTTCTTTGCCTTGTTCATCAAAGAAAAGAATGGTCGGTAGCCCTAAGACGTTGAAATGTTTCATCAATTCATCATTGGCTGGGGAATTTTGGGTCATATCCACCTGCAAAACAACCATTTGTGCTAGCTTGGCTTTGACGTTTTGATCGGCAAAGGTGTATTTTTCAAACTCTTTGCACGCTACGCACCAATCGGCGTAAAGGTCGAGCATCACTTTTTTGCCGTGGCTGGCGGCAAGCTGTTTTTCCAATTCGGCTAACGATTGAATGCGAGTGAAATGGCTTGCTACTTGCTCGGCAGGCGTGTTGGTTTGCCAGACGAGATCCGTCCACGGTTTTGCGCTCACGCATAATGCCGCTAACATTAGTACTCGCAAGCCTTTTTGCCACCACTTTGACGCGCTAAATTGTTCATTTGCCCAAACCAAGAAAGCGATTGCCAATGCCGACCACATCAACGGTTCGGCATTGGTTGGCAATATCCTTGAGAGCAGAAAGATCGGCAATGCTAACATCACAAAGCCGAATAGGGTTTTTACTTTGAGCAGCCAATCGCCCGATTTCGGCAAAATACGGTTACCGAATAGCGTAATCAGCACCAACGGAATGCCCATTCCCAACGCAAGCAGATAGAGTGCCAAGCCGCCGGTGAGTAAATCGCCGCTTTGCGCCACATATAATAATGCCCCTGAAAGCGGTGCGGAAGTACAAGGGGAAGCGACCAGTCCCGCAATCATTCCCATTATAAAGACACTAACCAGCGAGCCGCCTTTTTGCTGTTGGCTAAGTTGATTGAGCTTTTGTTGCCAGCTATTTGGCAGTTGAATGGTGAATAACCCGAACATTGACAACGCCAATAGCGTGAATAAAACGGATAAACCGATCAATACCGGCGGGCTTTGCAAGGCGACTTGAAACGGCAAGCCGATCGCCGCCACAATCAAGCCGAGCAGGGTGTAGGTGAGCGCCATTCCTTGCACATAGCTTACACTAAGCAGTAATGCCCGCAAACTGTTCGGGCGTTGCTGGTTGCCGATGACGATTGCCGACAGCAGCGGCAGCATTGGCAAGACGCAAGGGGTGAAAGCCAGCCCGATCCCTAAGATGAAAAACCAGAAAACGGATAAACGGTTTTCCGATAACTGCGTAGCCAAACGATCTTGCTCTGCCTGTACGGTCGGCATTTGCGTTTGTTGCGTTTGGGAAACGGTCGGTTCAACCGATGTGTTTGCAACATCTGCGCCGGAATTAACCGCTTGTGTATCAAGATTGAGCGTTACTGTTTCCGGCGGATAACAAAACCCTTTGGTACAGCCTTGATAACGTACGCTCACCCGACTGTTAGGTTGCTGCGCAAGAATTGGCACGGGAATCGTTAATTGATTGCGATAAATCGCCACCTCGCCGAAAAACTCATCTTGATGCGGTTCACTGGGCGGCAATTGCACTTCACCCAATTCAACGTTTTGCGGCGTAATGACCAGCTCTTTTTTATAGAGATAGTAACCGTCAGCGATTTGCCAGTTCAACAGGAGTTGCTGATCGGATTGTGCCGAGGAAAATGCAAATGCCTGCTCATTACTGAGAAATGTCGACTTATTGTCAAACAAACCGGCACTGCTCGGCACTGCCCACAGCATCAAAAAGAGGGAAAAAAGTCGGATTAACATAGGCATTGACTGCGAGATTAAAATGGGACAAGTCTAACATTTTCGCCCAGTCCGGCTCAAGCGGTACGTTCGGCAGAAGTATTTGCAATATGGCTATTGTACAAATCGGTATTTTATGCAGAATGTCGGGACGCCACGTCGGCGTCCGTCTCATAATGGGGTGCGTTGTGTGCTGAAAAAGCGAAATGTGGCACGAAAATAGCAAAAAAACGTGAAAAACCGACCGCTTGCGTATATTATCGACACACTATGCCAAGCCTTTTTTGACCCAGTAGCGATATGGGGGGCTATCCGTTTGGCTGTCGAGCAACTGATGCTCCATAAATTCACAAAAGCTCGGAATATCACGGGTTGTGGCGGGATCGTCCGCAATAATCAATAAAACTTCACCGTCTGCCATATTGCGAATGGTTTTGCGGGTGAGCATTACCGGTTCGGGGCAGCGTAGCCCAAGGGTATCAAGGGTTTGGTTAATGGTTAATTCAGTCATTTTCAATCCGATAAGTTAAAGGTTATTCAATGCAGCAGCAATTTTCACACCATTTGGCACGCATTCAGCAACAGGTGCAAACCGCACTGGAATTGTGCCGTTTAGACGGTTTGTGGATTTACAGTGGTGCAGCTCAACGTTATTTTTTAGACGATCAAACTGCGCCGTTTAAAGTTAATCCCCATTTCAATTATATTTTTCCCGATCCGAATGCTGAGCAAAGTTGGTTGTTTTTAGACGGTAAAAGCAAGCCGAAAATCTACTATTTTGCACCGCAAGACTATTGGCACTGCACGCCGCAGCCGCCGAGGGAAGCCTTTTTTGCCGATCAATTTGACTGGCATATTCTCACCGAGAGCCAACAGATGACGAGCTGCCTGCATAATCCGCAATATTGTGCGTTTATCGGCAACGATCACGAGTTGGCGCAAGCCCTCGGCTTTCGTGAAATCAATCCGAAAAAGGTGCTAAATGTACTGCATTTTGCCCGTTCGATCAAAAGTGAATTTGAAATTGCGTGCATTTATCAGGCACAACGTATTGCGTTGAAGGGGCATCGGGTGGCAAAAGCGGCATTTTTTGAGGGGAAAAGCGAGTTTTACATCAACCTAGCCTACTTGCAAGCAACCGAGCAATCGGACAACAATGTGCCGTACGGCAATATTGTTGCCCTCAATCAACACAGTGCGATTTTGCATTATACCAAGTTGGCGACGCAGCCGCCCGCACAACGCCACAGTTTTTTATTGGATGCCGGCGCGAGCTATTTAGGCTATGCTGCCGATATTACCCGCAGCTATGCTTTTGATCCGAAAAGTGAATTTGCCGAATTGGTGAGCCGCTTGGATCAGTTGAAGCTATTGATCATCGATCAACTTGAAGTGGGTTTTAATTATCTCGGCTATCATACCCAAATGCATAAATGGATTGCCCGGTTACTGCACGAGTTTGATTTTGTCCGCTTATCGCCCGATGATATTTTTGAGCTAGGGATTAGCCGCAGCTTTTTCCCGCACGGGTTGGGGCATTTGCTCGGTTTACAGGTGCACGATGTGGCGGGCTTTCAACAAAATGCCCGTGGCACGCATAAAGCCGCACCGCAGGACTATCCGAGCTTGCGATGTACCCGTGATCTCGCAGAAGGAATGGTTTTGACGATCGAACCGGGGCTTTATTTTATTGAAATGTTACTCAAACAGTGGAAAAATCACCCGCTTGCCAAACAATTTAATTGGCAGAAGATTGAGCAGTTTAAACAGTTCGGTGGCATTCGCAGCGAAGACAATGTGGTGATCCGCGCTAACGGCGCAGAAAATTTAACCGCACGAGCCGCTCAATTTGGTTAGGTTTCAATAATTATTTAGAGAATTTGCATAATTATGCAATAATAAGCCCATTACAAGCGGTGTGATCCGCTGATTTATTTGCAAAATGAAGGACATTACTATGGCACTTTGGGGTGGACGCTTTAGTCAAGCAGCAGACCAACAATTCAAATATTTTAACGATTCATTACGTTTCGATTATCGCCTTGCATTGCAAGATATTGACGGCTCAATCGGTTGGGCAAAGGCGATTCACTCTGTCGGGATTATTGATGCCCAAGAGTTAGCCCAGCTTATTGAAGCTCTTAAACAGTTGCGTGCCGAAGTGGCACCAAATTTAGCTATTGTGCTACAAGAAGATGCGGAAGATATTCACAGTTGGGTTGAATTGCAGCTAATCAAACGGGTTGGCGATCTCGGTAAAAAATTGCATACCGGCCGCAGCCGTAACGATCAAGTGGCGGTGGATATGAAATTATGGTGTAAAGCCCAAGTGCTTTCATTACAAGAATCGATCCGTGCTTTGCAGGCTAAATTGGTGGAAACTGCCGAGCAAAATCAACTCTCGATTATGCCGGGTTATACCCATTTGCAACGGGCACAGCCGATCACCTTTGCCCATTGGTGTATGGCATACTATGAAATGTTGGAGCGGGATTATTCCCGCCTTAGCGATGCTTATCGGCGAATGAATACTTGCCCGCTGGGTTCAGGCGCGTTAGCCGGTACGGCGTACGGGATCGATCGGGATCTACTGGCACAGCATTTAGGCTTTGAAACGGCAACCCGCAACAGCTTAGACAGTGTGTCCGACCGTGATCACGTTCTCGAACTACTTGCCGCCGCCTCTATCAGTATGATGCACCTCTCTCGTTTTGCCGAAGATTTAATCATTTTCAACAGTGGGGAATCGCATTTTGTCGAGTTATCCGACCGAGTAACGTCCGGCTCTTCACTAATGCCACAAAAGAAAAACCCTGATGCGTGCGAATTGGTGCGGGGAAAAACGGGGCGGGTGTTCGGCGCATTAACCGGATTATTAGCGACCCTGAAAGGCTTACCGCTTGCCTACAATAAGGATATGCAGGAAGACAAAGAAGGTATTTTTGATGCGATTGAAACGTGGCAGGCGTGCGTCAATATTTCCGCTTTGGTACTGGAAGACATTAAAGTGGATACCGAACGCACTAAAGAGGCGGCACAACAAGGTTATGCAAATGCGACCGAATTAGCCGATTATTTGGTTGCAAAAGGCATTCCGTTCCGTGAAGCGCATCATATTGTCGGCGAAGCCGTCGTTTATGCGATCAGCCAACGTAAAGCCTTAGAGGAATTGAGCTTAACCGAATTTAGCCGTTTCCACCCAGCGATTGCAGACGACGTATATCCGATTCTCTCACTTGACTCTTGCTTAGCAAAACGTTGTGCCAAAGGCGGCGTTAATTTGGAACGCGTGGCTGAAGCGATAGCCTATGCCAAAGCCCAGCTAATGTTATAAGCAGATAATCAAAACGGCTAACGTCGCTGAAACGTTAGCCGTTCTTTTATTTTTCAAATAAACGTTTGATCTCTTTTTCGTACAAATACACATTTACCGGATTGGTCGGTAACAGCGATTCAAGATACTCGTTTGCCCTTTCAACGTACGCCTGATGACGTTTATCGTGATTTTCAATCACCTCCAGCAGCACTTTTGCTCCCTCAAAAGCATCAAATTGATCGTAATAATACCCCACGCCCTTAGGTAACAATTTAGAATTGTGAATAAACGGATAGCCGCCGTAGAGCGCATCATTATAGGCATAGTTTAGCCCGTTTTCCCATTGATGACTCAACACAATATCGACATAACGTGTCAGAAAATCAGGCATTTGATAGCGAGCTTCTACCGTCATTATATTGTTACCGACAATTTGGGTTCGCCCGATGAAATTAAAGAAGGTTGGATTGTCTTTCTTATCGTAAGTATTACAGGCATAGAAATGTTTAATCTTGCTCGGATCTGTGCGATAGGCTTGTTCACAAATCAAGATAGGCGTAAAACTGGTTTTAACTACATTGATATTCGCTTCAAAGCAAGCAATTCGTTTTGCCGTATCGTTGAGATTCGGTTGATAACCAAATTGCAAATTATGCGCCTCTTTCAACCGCTTGATCACCTTATCACAGAAAATTGGCGACCAAATAGCCGGTACAATAAATGCTGGGCTGTTGTACATTATGGAAAAGTAGGAATAGCAGGTATTTTCGTGTTGCGGGATAAGCCAAACGCTATCAAAAACCGTGCCGTTGAAGATCCGACCTGCCGGTTTGTCAAACAAAAAATACTCCATATCCATAATAAAATCATTCCCTATTTTATAGGCAACGATTTTCCCGCCGTGAGCGTGCATACGTTCACGTTGATTTGGTTCAATCGTGAGCGTACCTTCAATCAGCACATCTAACTCGTCAATAACATCATCAATATAGGCAAATTTAAGTGAAAGATCCTCCAACATAAATCCCGCCGGCGGCTCGGTGCGTTTTTCCGGCCCCCAAGAGACCAATACTACATCTTCAACAATGTCGGAATGTTGAAATAAATGGAACAAATGGATCACATTTTGATTTGCACCGTTTGCCCAAATATCTGTTACTTTACTTTCTAAATTAAAGGTAATACCGATTTTATATTTACGCATAGTCAGCTAATAGAGTTTTGGCTTTACACCGCAAGCGGTGAGATAAAGCAGATATTTTACAAATCTGATAAAAAATCACTCAGGCATCTGCCTGAGTGATTTCCAACCTATTATAAGATTATTTCCATTGATAACCGACACCGGCTCCAATATTGAAATCGCCTTGCGTGGTTGCTGCGCCACTCATTTTAAAGATAACCTTATTGTTATCACTTAATTTCGAGTAGCCGACTGCAACGGCACTTTGCCCTTTGTAGTTCCCCACGCCGACACCAACCATATTAGCGCCCGCTTGCGTTACTTGAGGAATATTGGCAACGGCGGTTGCACCGGCAATCCCGCCACGCAGCTTCTTATCGGTTTTTCTTAGCTCTTTACGGACGGACTCAACTTGACCTTTTACTTGATTAAGTTGATTCATATTTACCGCATCCGTGCCTTTCACACCTGCTGCAACATTAGTAATACGGCGTTCTTTACCGACGCTACCGACTGAAACTGTATTTGGTTCATCGGCAACCGAATCTGCCCCTAATGCAACCGAATTATCTGCTTTGGCTTTTGCGTTATGCCCCACCGCAACGGATTTTTTCGCTGTTGCTTTTGCATTTTGACCTAACGCACTCGCATTTTGTGCGGTTGCTTTCGCATTATTACCAATGGCGGTGGTATTTTCCGATGTTGCTTCCGATCCGTAGCCAAGTGCCGTAGCATCTTTACCGGTAGCTTTTGAGCTATCTGCACCACTATCGTTATTTGCACTAAAGGCTGTCTTACCATCTTTACTGATCAAACCGGCATCTTCAATTTTCTGAGCGATATTTTCTGCTTTATCTGCTGAACCTTTTGCTGCACTTTCGGACGCTTTTGCCGCTGTTGCCGAACTGTCCGCTAATGATGCTGAACTAGCAGCTGCCGTTGCAGATGAATCTGCTCTAGTTGCCGAGCTACCTGCCGAACTTGCAGCAGAACTTGCTGCCGTAGCGGAACTTTCAGCATTACTTGCCGAGCTTGATGCTTCGCTTGCAGAAGAATTAGCAGCAGTTGCTGAACTGTCTGCGGCAGATGCTGAATTTGATGCTGCCGTTGCGGAAGAACCCGCTTTAGTTGCGGAGCTGTCCGCTGCGTTTGCTGAGGAGTTTGCTGCTGTTGCCGAACTATCTGCAGCAGATGCTGAATTTGATGCGGCAGTTGCTGAAGAATCGGCTTTATTTGCAGAGCTGTTTGCTGCACTTGCCGAAGTGCTTGCTACTTTTGCTGAACTATCTGCAGCGGACGCTGAATTTGATGCGGCAGTTGCGGACGAGCCAGCTTGAGTTGCAGAACTATCCGCTGCACTTGCCGAAGTACTTGCGGCTTTCGCTGAACTATCTGCAGTGGACGCTGAATTTGATGCTGCCGTTG